>QKCS01000336.1 GCA_003246795.1 Alphaproteobacteria bacterium | reverse complement strand
GGAGTGGGCGCGGACGCTTCGGCGCATGATCGCGCTCGAGCCCGAGCTGCTGCTGCCGGCGCACGGGCTTCCCGTCGAGGGCAAGGCGCGCATCGCGACGATGCTGGGCGACATGGCCCAGGCGCTCGAGATCGTCACCGGCGAAACGCTGCGGATGATGAACGACGGCGCCCGGCTCGACGACATCGTGCATTCCGTGCGTGTGCCGCAAGCGCTGCTCGACAAGCCGTATCTCAGGCCGGTGTACGACGAGCCCGAGTTCGTCGTGCGCAACGTGTGGCGGCTCTACGGCGGATGGCACGACGGGAATCCCGCGCGCTTGAAGCCGGCGTCCGATCGCGCGTTGGCGGCCGAGGTTTCGGCTCTCGCGGGCGGGACGAAACGACTCGCCGACCGGGCGCGCGAGCTTGCGACGGCGGGCGATTTCCGTCTCGCGTGTCACTTGGCCGAGATGGCGGTGCAGGCGGCGCCCGACGACCGCCACGCGCATGCGGCGCGGCGCGACGTCTATCGCGCGCGCCGGGAGAACGAGCTTTCGCAGATGGCGAAGGGGATCTACGGCGCGGCGGCGGAAGAATCCGCCAAGATCGCGGGCGACGGATAGGCGTCCGACTCCGGGAGATCGTGCCCGCGGATCGACCACAGAAAGTCGAGGCCGTTGGCCTCGATGTGCTCGGCGGCGTGCACGTAGCCCGCTTCGACGGCTTCATCGAAGGCGTGCCACGACCGCAGACCGATGCCCGGCAACGGCGGATCGAAGAGCAGGTCGGCTTGCTCGCGCGCTTGGTGGCGCTGGACTTCGTTGCCGACGGTGCCTGAACGCATGAGGATCGAGACGATCGACGGCGCGCCGCGCAATTGCTGACGGAAGAGCGAGAGCCAGGGCTGATCGGCGAAGTTCTCGCCGTCGGCCATGAACGGATCGTCACCCGCGACGTCGACCCCGATCACGGGCCCGTGGGCGAAGCGCGACATGACGTCGACGGGGAAGTTGTTCATCAAACCGCCGTCGACGAGCAAATTGCCTTCGTGCACGACGGGCGGCAACAGGCCGGGAATCGCGACGGTCGCACGCAATGCGCGCCAGAGCAGACCTTCGGTGTGGATGGTCGCGCGCCCCAGCGTCAGGTTCGACGAAACGCAGAAATAGGTGCGATGCAGGTCTTCGACGCGCATGTCGCCGAAGTGGTCCTTGAGCAGCTTCGACACCTTCTTGCCGCGCAGGACGGCGACGAGGGGCAACGTGAAGTCGGAAAGCGGATTCGAGTCGACGAACGCCTCGCGCATGCGGCGTATGATCTCGTCCTGATCCCAGCCCATGGCGATCGAGGCCGCGACGATCGCGCCCATCGACGCGCCGCCGACGATGTCGAAGGGGACGCCCGCCTCGCGCAGTGCCTTGGCGACGCCGATATGGGCGAAGCCGCGGGCGCCGCCGCCGGCCAGAACGAGGCCGACCGCGCGACCCGCCAGGATACGGGCGAAGCGCGACATGTCGCTCTTGTCGCCGTCGCGCAGATAGTGATGCAGCCCGAACGGCGCGTTCGGATCGACCGTCGTCGCCGAGAGGCCGGACCTGCCCGGCGAACGCAGGAGCAGGAGCTCCGGCAACTGCCGTTTCAGGCGGCCGCGCGTATCGGCGCTGTAGACGTAGCTCGGTATCTCTTCGCCGGCGCGCGCGACCAGAAACACGCGGTCCGCTTGACGCAGGCACAGGCGCGTCCATGCCCCTTCGGGCGTGTCGCCAAGGTAGAGGATGACGTCGTGGTCCGCCTCGTAACGCGCGAACCAGTCGCTCGCGCGGCCCAGTGCGTCCCGATAGACGGTGCCGGCGTTCAGCGCCATCTCGCCGAAGGCGCGCCGCAGGGCGGCGCCGAGCGCGCGGCAGTCGATTCCGTCATGCAAGGGCACGAACGCGATCGTCCGCGCGCGCTGCGCACTGACAGAACGGCGCGTCGTCTGCCGCAGGCGGCGCACGAGAAGACGCATCAGATTGAGCGAAAGGCGCGGATGGCGGACGAGCAAACGTTCGAATTCGGTCTTGCCGATGCGCAGGAGTTCGCTGTCGCGCAGCGCGATCAGCTTCGCCGAATGAGCGTCGCCCGCGATGACCGACATCTCGCCGACCGTCTCGCCGGCGGGCACGCGCGCCACGAAATGATCGTGGCCGGTTTCGTCTTGCGTGAACACGCCGAGTGAGCCCGCAACGACGATGAACACGGCCTCGTCGTTGTCCCCTTCGCGGGTCAGAACCGTACCGCCCGGCAGCGAGAACCACTGCGACTGCCCGAGAACGGCGTTCAGCGCCTTGTCGCCGATCTCCTGGGCGATCGGAAACGACGCCAGGCGCACGCGCAGCTCGTGCGGGTAGAAGTTCGATGGGTCGACGGCCGGGCGCCACAGGCTCATCAGACGCGCGCCTTGCGAAATCGCCGGTTGGGGAACCCACCGTTTCAGATAGTCGAGGCTGTCACTCATGGGCTTCGCGCTCACCAAGCGGTCCAGCCGCCGTCCACCGCGAGAACGGCGCCGGTGACGTAGCTTGCCGCGTCGGAGGCCAGGAACACGGCCGCGCCCGCCATCTCGTTCGGCGTGCCGACGCGGCCAAGCGGCGTCTTGGCGGCGAGGCGCGCGGCAAACTCGGGATGCTCGCGCTGGAACTTGTCGCGCGGGAACGGGCCCGGCGCGATGGCGTTGACGCGGATGCCCTTCGCGCCCCAGTGGCAGGCCATGTGGCGCGTCAGCTGAATGAGCGCCGCCTTCGCCGGGCCATAATGCGGCGGGCTGTTCAAACCGGTCTCGGCGTAGATCGAGGGGTCGGGGCTCACCACGCCGTACATCGAGGCGATGTTGATGATGGCCGCATGTCCGCTCGCACTCGCGGCTTTCGTCACGGCGGGCTCGGCGATGCGCATGGCCGCGAACGCGGCGCGCACGCCGCTGTCGTAGGCAGTCGCGAATTGTTCGGCCGACGCCGTTTCGATCGTTCCCATCTCGACCGTGATCGCGTTGTTCACGAGCACGTCGAGGCGTGGCACAGTCGATAGACAACGGACGAAAGCGTTCTCGTCGCGGACGTCGAACGCGCAGACCGCGACGTTGTCGGGATCGTAGCCTTCCTGACGCAGTTTGGCGCGAAACGCGTCGAGGCGCGCGGGCACGCGCCCGTTCAAGATGACGCGCGCGCCGGCGTTCAGGAAACCGCGCGTCATCGCTTGCCCCAAATGACCGGCCGCGCCCGAGACAAAGACTGTGCGTCCGTCCAGACGGAACATGCGATCGTAGGCGATGGCGGGCGCGACGCTCATGCGGCGTTGGCCCAGCGCGCCGGGTTGAGGAGGTCTTCGGCCGCGCGCGGGAGAACGTCGTCGACCTTGGCGATTTCGTCGGCCGTCAAGGCGGGGCGCTTGAACAATGCGAGATTGAGCGCGAGTTGCGCCAAGCTCTCCATGCCGACGACGACGCCGTCGATCCAGTCGTGGGCACGCACATAGGCAAGGCATAGATCGGCGGGACTGTCGCGGCCGAGGTCACGGGTCAGGTGCCACAGGTTGGCGCGCAACTGCTCGGGATCGACACCTTCGATGGTGGGCCATTGCGCGTCCTCGCCGGCGGCCAGCAGCCCCTGCAACAGCGCACTGCGGGCGTGGACGGTGACATCGGGGCGACGGCCCAGCGCCTGGATCACACCGCTTGCCCGCCATCGCCAATCGAGTGCGTTGAACGGGAGCTGAAGATGACGCACGTCGGCGCACGCGAGCGCCGTCAATGCTTCTTCCGGCGTGTAGACGGAGACGCCGAGATCGTAGAGGACGCCTTCGTCGCGAAGCTCCTTGAGCTTGTTCCAAACGGCGCCGTCGGCGAGCGTCAAGTGCCGCGCGCGGTGCAACAGCAAAACGTCGAGGCGATCCGTGCCGAGGCGCGCGCAGGAGCGGCGCACGCTGTCGTCGACCGCGCGGCGGATCGCGCCGACAGACGCCGTCTCGTCGAGATCATCGAGCGGCGCGAGCTTTGTTGCGATGTGCGCGCGCCGGCCGCCCGGAAGCGCGACACCGATGCGCTGTTCGGCTGAGCCGTACGCGGCGGCGGTGTCGATCCAACGGACGCCCGCGGTCACGGCGGCGCGCAGAATCATCGTCGCGTCTTCTGCGCTCGGCTGGCCGAGCGTGTTCGCGGCGCCGTACGGCATGCCGAGCTGTGCCGTTCCCAAGACTAGTTCTGCCGATTTTCGCGGGTTCATCGGCGCGATCATCGCAGAGGAACTTTAACCACGTCCTTCCGGCATGGCCCTGACGGCTGTCAGGGCGAGAGCCGTCACGTATTGCTCCGCCTCAGCAGCTATGAGGCTGCGTACAGGCATTAATCGTTCGGTAACGCTCAGGCCTTCGGCCAGATGCGCCAGATGGCCGCCGCCGTGAGGACGATGCGGGCGCCGACGCGGAAGTCGGCGCGCATGAAGATGATCTCGCGCGTCTTTCGCACGACCTCCGGTCGGCACGTCACAAGGTCCCCGACGGTGGCCGAGGAGAGGAAGTTGCTTTGCTGGCTGACCGTCACGCAGGGCGCGCGGTCGGTCGCATCCCATATTGCGTAGCCCAGGCTCGAATCGGCAAACGTGAGGAGCGCGCCGCCATGCGCAACGCCTTGGGCGTTCGTATGGCGATCGTCGATGATGAAGGCGAACTCGCGCACCCCGTCGACGACGCGTTCGAAGTATGGGCCGAGATGCGCCTCGAACGGATCGTACTGGTCGGCTGGGCGCCAGCCGTCGGGTGCGGCGACGGCGCGCGCGGCCTTCAAGGGCGTGGCGTTATAGTCCGACACGCCGCTACTCGGCCCCCAAGATCTTCCAGAGGCCTGTGGCGGTCAGAACCGGGCGGCCCTCGACGGCGAGTTCGCCCGAGATGAAGATGATGGAGCGCGTCTTGCGCGTGATCTCGGCCGTGCCGCGGATGCGGTCGCCTAGTTTCGCCGGACCTATGAAATCACAGTTGAGCGAAATCGTCAGCGCGCGGGCGTCGCCGAGGGCGTCGCGCACCGTGCGGCCCATGACGATGTCGGCGAGCGCCATCGCCATGCCGCCGTGGAGCGCGCCGCCGCCGTTCAGATGCTCCGGCCGCACGTCGAGCAGGAATTCCGCGCCGTCGGGCGCGCGCCACACGGGGCCCACGTGCTTGTTGAAGCCCGCGTCGCCGAATACGGCGCTGTAGCCCGCGGGCGCGGGCTTCGTCGTCGTTGTCGTCATGGGGTGGCGGCTTACATCGATTTGCGCAGCGGCAACAGATCGGCGTATTCGGGCACGCGTTTTTCCTGCTTCGCCTTGAAGCTTTCCATCATGTCGGCGGTCGGGTTGAACATGCCCGCCTGCCAGGTCGCGATGTAATCGAGCCCGTCGGCGATCGAATGGTCGCGCGCGTAGTTGATCATCACCTTCGAGCCGTGGACGGCGAGCGGCGACTTGGTCGCGATCTCGCCCGCGAGTTCGAAGACGTGGTTCAGCATTTGCTCTTGGCTGTCGAAGAGTTCGTTCACGAAGCCGAGCTCATAGGCCTTTTGCGCCGAGAGGCGGCGGCCCGCATAGGCGAGTTCGCGCACGAGACCTTGGGGCAACAGATGGCAAAGACGCGGGAACGTGCCGACGTCGGCCGTCATCGCCAGGTTGATCTCTTGAATGACGAAGAAGGCGTCCTTCGTCGCGTAGCGCATGTCGGCGCAGGTCGACATGTCGACCGCGCCGCCGATGCAGCCGCCCTGGACGGCCATCAGCACGGGCATGCGCGCTTCGTCGAGGCAAGAGAACGTCTTTTGCAGGCGATGCACGTCGGTGCGCAGGTTTGCGCGCACCCGCCCTGTTTCGCCGCGTCCGCCTTCGCCCGCCGCGCCCTGGCCGTCGGTGAAGACGGACAGGTCCATGCCGGCGGAAAAATGCTTGCCCGTCGATGAGATCACGATCGCGCGGGCCGCGGCCTCGTCGTTGATCTTGTTCACGATCGCGGGCAGTTCGTTCCAGAAGGCGCGCGTCATCGTGTTGTAGGCGTCGGGGCGCTTCAACTGAATGTGGGCGACCTTGTCCCGGGTCTCGACGTTGAAACAGGAATGAGTGGTCATCGGCGTCGTCCTTCATGGCGTAAGTGAATGGCGATGCGCTGTCTTAGCATGCGTCCGGGTGGTGCCCAATCGGGACGGATTCGCGCGCGTTTCGTTGCTGGACAGAGCGGGGTCTTCCCCCTATAACCCCGGGCCTTCCGGCGTTTCGGTCGCTCAAGGCCTGGGTAGCTCAGTTGGTAGAGCAGCGGACTGAAAATCCGCGTGTCGGTGGTTCGATTCCGCCCCCAGGCACCATGCTTCTGTATTAGGTCGCCGTTTCGATCGCCTGCTTTCCGCGCACGGCGAGCACGCCGACGCCGGCGAACGCAATGACGGCGCCGATCACGAGGCGCGAAGTCAGCGGTTCGCCCAGGAGCCAAATGCCGAAGACCACGCCCAAAATCGGCGCAAGCAACGTGAGCGGCGAGATCAGCGAAACCTCGTAACGCTGAAGCAAGAAGTAGTAGCCGGTGTGGCCGACGAGGCTGGAGCCGAAAACAGTGAATGCGAGCGCGCCCCATCCGAGGAGATCGGCGTTCGCCACCGCCTGCATCTGTCCCGCTTCGACGACGAGGCTGACGGTCAGCAGCAAGGGCGCCGAGACGACGGCCGTCCAGGCTTGGAGTTGAAACAAGCCAACGCCGATCAGCCGGCGCATGAGGATCGATGCGACTGCGCCCGAAAGGGCGCCCGCGGCCGCGAACAAAACGCCCGCCGGCGAATCGAAGACGTGTGGCTCGAAACTGACGACCATGACGCCCGCGAACGTCATGCCCATTCCCAGCCAGCGCCGCCAGCGCACGACTTCGCCGAGCCAGAAGATCGAGAGGATGGTCGCGAAGGGGACGCCGAGCTGTACGACCACGGCGACGACGGAAGCGGCCGTGAGAGAAACGCCCACGAACAACAACGCGAACTGAATCGCGCCGTTGAAGAGGCC
>QKCS01000169.1 GCA_003246795.1 Alphaproteobacteria bacterium | reverse complement strand
CTCCCGCACCGGCGCCTGCGGGACCGGTCGGAACCGGAATGACGCGCGGCTTGGGGGCTTTCGCTTTGGGCTTGTCGGGCTCCTCGCGCTTGAGTTCGCTGCCCTGCGTCATCGGCAGGACGACAGGACGCGCCGGCGCCGAAGCCGCCGGGGCGCCGCCGGTTTCCTCCTCCGATAGCGCGGGCGATGCCGCGGCAAGCGCGACGGCCATGCCGATCAACAGCGCGACTGGCCGCAACAGTTATGCCGTCACCTCAAATCCTTGGAAACGCTGGTCTTTCACCCGCGGACAATCATGGTGCCCGCGCCGTGCTCTGTAAACAGTTCGATCAGCAGCACATGTTGGATCCGGCCGTCGAGAATCACGGCCGCCGTCACGCCGCGGTCGACGGCGTCAATGCAGGTTTCGACTTTCGGGATCATGCCGCCCGATATGGTGCCGTCGGCGATCAATGCGCGCGCCTCGGTTGTGGTCAGGCGTTCGATCAAGTTGCCGTTGCGGTCCATCACGCCGGGCACGTCGGTGAGGAGCAGCAGGCGGTCGGCATTAAGTGCGCCGGCAACGGCGCCGGCCACGGTATCGGCGTTGATGTTGTACGTCTCGCCGGTCTTGCCGATGCCGATCGGCGCGATCACGGCGATCATGTCGGATCCGACGATCGACTGCAGAACTTCGGTATTCACGTGATCGGGTTCGCCGACGAAGCCAAGGTCGACCGGTTCGTCTTGGCCGGTTTGCGCATTCTTTTTCGAGCGAGCGAGCTTCTTGGCGATGATGAGTTGGCCGTCCTTGCCGGAGACGCCAACGGCGCGGCCGCCGGCATTGTTGATGGCCGAGACGATCTGCTTGTTGATCGTGCCGGTGAGCACCATTTCGACGACGTCGATGGCGGCCTGATCGGTCACGCGCAGGCCGTCGACGAAGGACGATTTGATCTCCAGGCGATTCAGCATGGCGCCGATTTGCGGGCCGCCGCCGTGCACGACGACCGGGTCAATGCCAGTCTGGCGCATGAGGACGATGTCTTGCGCGAAATGCTTGGCCACGCCCTCCTCGCCCATCGCGTTGCCGCCGTACTTCACGACGACCGTCTTTTGATCGTAGCGCAGGATGTAGGGCAGCGCCTCGGTCAGAACGCGGGCGGTCGCGCGCCACTTCGCCAAGAGGCGCAGGTTTTGGACGCGCTCGTCCTTGCCCTGATAGTTGATGTCGTCTGTACCCGAACTCATGCACGCTATCCGTTGGCGGCGGCCTTATAGCTCGTTTCGGCCAGGACCGCGAGGTGCGCGCGCAACGCCGGGATACCCTCGCCGGTTTCGGCGGACGTTGCGATCACCTCGGGGTGTGCGGCCGCGTGCTCGCTGGCGAGCCGCTCGGCATCGTTAATTGCTGCGTCGCGTTCGCCCGGCTGGAGCTTGTCGATTTTCGTTAGAACCAGCAGGAACGAGGCCGCGGCCGCATCCAACATCGCCATCATGGCGCGGTCGTTGGCCTGTGCGCCGTGCCGCGCGTCGATAAGCAGGCAGACGCGGCGCAGTTGAGATCGCCCTCTGAGATAGGCGTCGATCAAGCGGCGCCACTCGGCGGAGACCGCCTTGGACACGCGTGCGAAGCCATAGCCCGGCAGGTCGGCGATCGTCAGCCGTCCGCCAAGGTCGAAGAGATTGATCTCGCGCGTGCGGCCCGGCGTGTTCGAAACGCGGGCCAACGTCTTCCTGTTCGTCAGCGCGTTGATGAGGCTCGACTTGCCGACGTTCGAGCGGCCGGCGAAGGCGACCTCGGCGCGGGCGAGCGGCGGCAAATCGGCGAACGTCTTCACCGGCCGAATGAATTTGCACTCTTGCGCGAACAGTATCCGGCCGCGCTTTTGGCCTTCGGGTTCGCGCCCGGGGCGGGCTGTCATCGTTCGCTATTCGCCGGGCGAGGCTTGGCTGCTCGGTCGGCCCAACGCCTTTCGCAGCCAATCCGGCATCTTGAAGTTCTTGGCGAGTTCGATGGGCACGTTCATCCGGCGCATGATCACGTATTGCTGCAGGATCGATAGCAGGTTGTTCGCCGTCCAATAGACGACAAGGCCGGCCGGGAACTGCGCCATCAAGTAGGTGAACACCAGCGGCATCATCGACATCATCTGCTGCTGCACGGGATCGGTTGCCGGTGGGTTCATCTTCGTCTGGAACCACATCGTGATGCCCATCAAGAGTGGCCAGACGCCGATCAGAAGCCAGCTCGGCACGTCATAGGGCAACAAGCCGAAGAGGTTGAAAATCGACGTCGGGTCCGCCGCGGCCAGATCCTGGATCCAACCGAAGAACGGCGCGTGGCGCATTTCGATCGTGACGAAGAGGACTTTGTAGAGCGAGAAGAAGACCGGAATCTGGATCAAGATGGGAAGGCAGCCCATCATCGGGTTCACCTTCTCGCGCTTGAACAGCGCGGCCATTTCCTGCTGCTGCTTCATGCGGTCGTCCTTGAACCGCTCTTGCAGCTCTTTCATTTGCGGCTGGATCTTCTTCATCTTGGCCATCGACTCGTAGGAGCGATTGGCGAGTGGGAAGAAGAGAATCTTGATGACGATCGTAAGCAGGATGATCGCCACGCCGAAATTGCCGACGAGCTTGTTCAGGGCGTCGAGGCCCTTGAACATCCAGTAGGTGATGATCGAGAACCAGCCCCAGTCGATCGTCATGTCGAAGCGAAAGATGCCGAGGCTTTGTTCGTACTGCTCGACCAACGAGACAACCTTGGCGCCGGCGAAAAGGTTGTGGGTCACGCTGACGGCGCCGCCGGCGGGCACGTTGCGGGCTCCGAGCAGATAGTCGGCGCGGAACGCCTCGCCGCCCGCTTCGGTTCCCATCGAGAAGCGCGCGTTGAACTTTTCGTTCTGCGGCGGGATGAGCGTCGCCATCCAGTACTTGTCGGTGATGCCGAGCCAGCCGCCGGTGCTCTCGTACTTGATCTCGTGCCCTTCGGTGTCGCGCATCTCCGAATAGGTTTCGTCCTGAAGAACGCCTTCCAAGACGCCGATCAGGCCTTCGTGCAGAATCCAGTTCGTTCCGTGCGTGGGTTCGCCCTGGCGCGCGACGACGGCGTACGGATAGAGCGTCACCGGCGCACCGGTCGTATTCTCGACCGTGTCGGTGATCGTGAACATGTAGTTTTGATCGAGCGTGACGTGCCGCTTGAAGATCAAACCCTGGCCGTTGTCCCAGCTGAGCGTTATGGGCGACGACGGCGTCAAGGTTTTGCCAGAAGCGACGGTCCATTCGGTCGTCGGGGTCGGAACGGGCGTCGCCGATCCGGGTGCGCGCGTCCATCCGATCTCGGCGAACGTCGCGCCCTGCGAACCTTGCGGCGTCAGAAAGACGATCTCAGGACTCTGCGGGTCGATCGTCTCGCGATAGTCTTTGAGCCTGAGGTCGTCGATTCGTGCGCCGGTCAAACGAATCGAACCGTCGACCTTCTCGTTGTCGAAGGACAGGCGCGCACCGCTGGTCTTGAGCACGGCTTCGCGCGGCAGCGTCTGTCCAGCTGCCATCGCCGGGGCGTCGGGTGTCGGCGGGGCGGCGCCCGCGACAGGCGGCTGCGCTTGCTGCTCGCTTTGGGCCGCACGATCCGCCGCCGCTTCGCGTTGGCGTTCCGCTTCGGGTCCCACGAAGAAGTACTGCCAGGCCACGAGCACGGCGACGCAGAGCGCCATCGCAACAATGAGGTTTAGGCCGTCCGGTTGTTTGTTCATCGCCAGGAGGTCTCAGTCACGATGGTGGGTACATTTTTCCGGCACGGGATCGTAGCCGTCGCCGCCGCCCAACCACGTCACCGGATGGCAACGCGCAAGGCGACGCATGGCGAGCCAAACGCCTTTGATCGCACCGTACTTTTCGATGGCTTCGAGCGCATAGGCCGAACACGTCGGCCGATAGCGGCACACCGGCCCGATCAGCGGCGAGATCGCGTAGCGATAGGCGTAGATCGGCGCTTGCGTCAGCCGCTTCACGGCGAGCAGAACCGGCGCCAAAACCGTCATTTCTCCTCCGGTTTTGGGGGGCGGCCCCCATGCACTTTGCGGAGAGCCTGTTTCAAGTCTTCGATCAGCGCGGCGAAGGGCCGTTCGGGCGTCGCCTCGCGTGCGACCAGAACATAATCACAGCCGGGCGTCGCATAAAGGGGAAGAACGGCGCGTGCGGCCTCGTGCAAGCGCCGTTTTGCCCGGTTGCGCACGACGGCGCCGCCGACTTTCTTCGTCGCCGTGAAGCCCGCGCGAATGTCTTGCGATGGATCGGGCTGTTTCGCCATCTGTAGGACAAGGCCTGGCATCGACCAGCGCCGGCCCCGGGCGAGGCGCAGGAAATCGGCGCGTTTCAACAGACGCGACACTTTGACCTTGCGGTGCGCCGCGTCCGGGAGAGGCAAGGGACCGGTTGAATCAGGCCGACAGGCGCTTGCGGCCGTTCGCACGGCGACGGGCGAGCACCTTGCGGCCGTTGGCCGTGGCCGAGCGCGAACGGAAGCCGTGGCGACGCTTTCTGACGATTTTGCTGGGCTGATAGGTGCGCTTCACGGGTAGGCTTCCTTTGACGTCGCGGTCGATCGAAGGGGGCGCATATAAGGGAAACGGCGCTTCCAAGTCAAATCTCGCCGCGCGGACAAAGGCTTGGCGTTAACCCGGCGTAACAAAGCCGTTACGCGCGCGTGTGCGCGGCCGATGGCATACGCCCCTGATGCATTCGCCGCGGAGGCTTTCCGGCATGAGACGTTTTCGCTCATCCATTGTCATTCTCCTGTCGTATGCCGTCTTGGCTTGGGGCGTTGCCGTATCGCAGGCCGCCGATCTCGATCAGTATTTTGCCAGAAACGATCCGAACTCGACCATGACCGTCGATCACAGCGCCTGGCAACGAATCCTCGAGCGCTACATCGCGCCTTCTGCCGACGGGGTCAATTTGTTCGCGTATGGCCGCATGAGCGCCGCGGACCGCAAGGCCCTGAAAGCTTATCTGACCGCGTTGCAGGGCGTGAAGGTAACGGCGTTGAAACCCGACGAGCAACGCGCGTTTTGGATCAACCTCTACAACGCGCTGACGATCGACGTGGTGCTAGATCACTACCCGGTCAAATCGATCCGCGACATCTCGCTCGGCGGGTTTTTCACGGTCGGGCCGTGGAAGAAGGAACTCGTCGCCGTCGAAGGCCGCAAGCTCTCGCTCGACAACATCGAGCACGACATCCTGCGCAAGGTCTGGCGCGATCCGCGCATCCACTACGCCGTCAATTGCGCGTCGATGGGTTGTCCTAATTTGATGGGCAAGCCGTTCACCGGAACGACGCTGGACAAGATGTTGACGCGGGGCGCACGCGACTACGTCAACCATCCGCGCGGCGCGCAGGTGCGCAGCCGCAAGCTTTATCTCTCGCAAATCTACTCGTGGTACCGGAAGGATTTCGGGTCCACGGATGCCGCGGTTATCGGTCATATCGCCAAATATGCGGCGCCGAAGCTGAAGCAGCAGCTGGCCAGCATCAATACGATAGCCGGTTACGACTATGACTGGTCGCTGAACGAGGCTAAGTGAGGGTCATGGAAACGCCCACCACCGATACCGCCAAGCCGCGCCTGACGCTCGCGCGTCTGGTTCCTTTGCTGATCTTGGGGGCGGGCCTGATCGCGTTCTTCGCGCTTGGGCTGAACAAATATCTGACGCTCGATCTCTTGAAAGAGAACCGAGCAGCCCTGAAAGACTGGGTTCACGATCACAAGACGCAGGCCGTCTTGCTGTTCATCGTGGCGTACATCGTCGTCGCGGCGTTTTCGCTGCCGCTTGGCGCGCTCTTGAGCGTCGCGGGCGGCTTCTTGTTCGGCAGCGTCTTTGGCGCCACGTGGATCGTTATCGGGGCCACGATTGGTTCGACGGTTCTCTTCATCGTCGCCAAGACGGCTCTGGGCGAGCCGCTGCGCGCGCGGTTCGCGTCGCAGATCAAACGGATGGAGGAGGGCTTTCGCGCCAATGCGTTCAGCTATCTCCTGCTACTTCGACTCGTACCGCTGTTTCCGTTTTGGCTGGTGAACCTGGCGCCGGCGTTCCTGGGCGTGTCGGCCGTCACGTTTGTCGTCACGACGTTCATCGGCATCATCCCGGGATCCTTCGTCTATGCCAGTATCGGGAACGGACTCAACGCCCTGTTCGAGGCGGGAGAGGAGCCCGATTTGAGCTTGATCGCGCTTTTGTCGCGGTCGGATTTCTACATTCCGATCATCGGCCTGGTGATCTTGTCGCTGATCCCGATCGTCTATCGCGCGTTCGCGAGGAAGCGGACCTGACGATGGAGCGGATCAAGGCGGACATCTGCATCATTGGTGCGGGTTCGGGCGGCTTGTCGGTCGCGGCGGGGGCGGCGCAGCTCGGGCGCAAGGTCGTGTTGATTGAGCGTCATAAGATGGGCGGCGATTGCCTGAATTACGGCTGCGTGCCGTCGAAGTCGCTTCTTGCGGCGGCAAAGCACGCGCAGGCCGTGCGGCGGGCGCGCGAATTCGGCGTCGACGCGGGCGAGCCCAGGGCTGATTTCCCGCGCGTGATGCGACACGTGCGCGATGTCATCGCGGCGATTGAACCCAACGACTCGGTCGAACGGTTCGAGAAGCTTGGCGTGCGCGTCATCAAGGCGACGGCGCGGTTCGTGTCAGACGGCGAGGTGGAGGCGGGGGAGCATCGCATCAGTGCGCGCTACTTCGTCGTGGCGTCCGGATCGTCGCCGCTGAAACCGCCCATCCCGGGGCTGGACCAAACGTCGTTCTTTACGAACGAAACGATCTTCGACAATACGGCCCTGCCCGAGCACCTCATCATCATTGGCGGCGGGCCCATCGGGCTCGAGATGGCGCAGGCGCACCGGCGGCTGGGCGCGCGGGTCACGGTACTTGAGGCGAAGCAGATTCTACCCAAGGACGATCCGGAAGCGGTCGCCATTGTGCGCGAGTCGCTCGTGCGCGACGGCGTCGAGATTCGCGAAGGCGCGGCGGTGACTGCGGTCGCCAAG
>QKCS01000196.1 GCA_003246795.1 Alphaproteobacteria bacterium | reverse complement strand
ACGAGAACGGAAAAACCGAACTGCTTGTGGGCGGACTCCAGCAAGCCGCGCAACGTGGCGTGATACGGTTTGTAGTAGTTGTCGATGCGCGCTTGGGCCTCCTGAAAGCCCATTTTGCGAACATAGATTTCGGCGCCGTCGCGCACGACCCGCGCGATCGTGCCCAAGCCGGCCATGACCCGCGGGCTGCGGCTGTTGACGAACTGCGGCAGCGGTGCGTCGAACATGGCCGGGTCGAGTTCATAGGCCTCGCGATTGGGATCGACGAATGCCCGCGGAAAATGCGCTTTGAGCAACGGCGCGCCCAGTGCCGGCGCCGCGCCGAAGATTTCATCCACAAAGCTGTCTTCCGAGCGGCGGATGGCGGTTCCGTCCAGGCGGGTCGCCTGCAAGAACGTCTTGGGGTAAATGCGACCGGAGTGCGGCGAGGCGAACACGAACGGAAGCGTCTTCTCCCGCGGGGCGACGACCTCAAAAGGGGGGTCGATTGCAAGCCCCCGTTTGTCTGCGCCGCCTGTCAACCGCACGATTTAACCTTTGTTTGACAATTCCGAGTGGAGCATCGAAGCCGGGCGCGATCAAGACCGCCGTCACAAGGTTCAGGTTGCAAAAGTAACCGAACGACGGCAAAGCCTTGGCTGTTGCAGCGATTCCGCCGTAAAAAGGCCCACGCCTTGCAAGCGTCTTAGGCGTTGTCCAAGGGCTGGAAACGGGGGCAAGGACGGGCCATGGCGAAGATACTGCTCGCCGAAGATGACGAATCGATGCGCCGCTTCTTGACGAGCGCGCTCGAGAAAGCCGGCCACGAAGTGGCCTCGTTCGCCCAAGGCGATGAAGCGTTCGATTGCCTTTCGGCCGGCAACGAGTTCGATCTGCTGTTGACCGATATCGTAATGCCCGTGATGGATGGCATCGAGCTCGCGCGCAAGGCGGCCGACGTCGCGCCGAAGATGAAGATCATGTTCATCACCGGTTTCGCCGCCGTCGCATTGAACCCGAAAAGCAACGCGCCGAAGGACGCCAAGGTCCTTTCCAAGCCGTTCCACCTCCGCGATCTCGTGAACGAGGTCGAGCGCTTCATGGCGGCGGCTTGAGCCTCAAGGCCGCCTTTCTTTTCGGCACTGCCTAACGCCGGGTTAAGATCCGGCCTCCACCCAACCGATTGTTCACGGGCCGAGCCCGATGATGCCGACCACAAGAAACAAGTGGTGGGTACCCGGTGTTCGGCCTCCTGATACGGAGCGTGAGCCTGACTGTTGTTCTGGCGGCGCTCGTGCCGGCCGCCAAGGCGGAGTCGTTGTCGCCGATGGAGGTGCGGGCTTCGATGGCGCGCGTTGAAACATTGCTCGCCGATCTCGGCATTGACGTGTCCGGATACGCGCAAGGCGCGGTGCCGCAAGCCGAGATGGCGCCGCCGGACCATCCGTACCTCCAAGGCAGTGACGGCGGCTACGCGGACGGCCGGGTCTTCATCAACGAAGAAGCGATCGCGGACTGCCGCGACCTCACGCTGGTGCACGAACTCGTCCACGACGCGAGCGTGAAGTACCGCTTGTTTCCGATGGTCCCGAACGTATTCGTCCGCGACGTGTTCGAAGCGTTGGCCGACGCGGTAACGGCGATCGCGGCCGAAGACCCGTACTTGCCGGGTTGCCTGCCCAACCGCCGATTCCGGATCGCACCCGCCGAGTGGGCGGGACTGGATCGGTCGCCTCGAACGCCTTGATCGCCCGCCCTTGTCTTGGCGGTGCGCCGCCGCTATACGGATGCCCCTCCCGGACGCGGCGGTCGATTTCCGTCGCGGAAAGCGTGAGACGTGGGCGCGTAGCTCAGCGGGAGAGCACTACGTTGACATCGTAGGGGTCACAAGTTCGATCCTTGTCGCGCCCACCATTTCCTTCAAGCACTTAGCTCGCAAGCGACGCTCTCAAGTCTCCGAAGCCGGTCTCGTTGTCACACTCTGGTCACAACGAGCGTTGACGGGCGAGCCCTGGCTCGCGCTGACCTTCATGGACCGCGCGGCGGCCAAAGGCATCTTGAGCCAGGCCTTTCGCGATTGCCTGAACGAGTTGTACGGCGAGGGCACGCCGCGCCCGCGACACCGCGGCGCGAAGGCGAAACCGCTCACCTCGCTCAACGGGTTGTTCGGGGCGATTCAGTCAGTCGATGTCCCGCCGCGCCGTGCCAGGTTCGAATCGCTGTGCTGGGACTTGTAGCACCCGACGATGCCGGTGAACTTCGCCGCCTCGTTGCCCACGTCGGCGGCCGAAAGCGACGCTGCGCCGTCGGCGCGCGCATAGGTCGCGCCATTGCTGTCCAGAAACGCGCGCAGGACCGACGCCTTGAGGGAGAAGTTCACGTTCTGCGAAATGTCGCCGGTGGTTTTCAGTTCGCGCGCGGCGTTCAATTTGTAGGTGACGATGCCGGTCACGCGCCCGCTCTTGTTCAACACCGGGCCGCCGGAGTTACCGAGCTGAATCGGCGCCGACATCTGAAAGTATCGCGCATCGTCGCGCAGGCCCGACAGCGCGCTCACCGAGCCGCGCGTCAGGTTTCCGGTACTGGCAAGCTGGCCCAGCAGTGGAAAGCCGAAGACGATCACGTCATCGCCCGCGCGCAGCTTCTCCGGGTCTTGAAACACGGCCGCCGACTTCGCCCCTTTGGACAAGCGCAGGAGCGCAAGATCGTTGACCGGGTCGCTGGCGACGACCGTCGCGTCGGACGACGTCTCCGCCGCCAGGAGGAACGACACTGCGCCGCAGGATTGGACGACGTGATAGTTCGTGACGACCATGCCGGCCGTGTCCACGATGAACCCCGTTCCGGTCCGCAACAATTGGTCTGTACCTGCGGCGGTCGGCGGCGACACCGGATCGGCGGGCGCCGCCGCCTGCAACGATGCGAGTCGCGCTTGCGTGACGTCCGGGAAATCGAACCCGTCACACATGCTGATCACTGTGCCCTGGCAGCGGTGGCTGTACTTCTCCGACTTCGAGCGATCGATGCTCCGCTGATAGTAGGTGCGGGCCAGTTCGACGTGGCCCAACCCTTCCGCGGCGCGACCCAGGTAGTACCAATTCAGATCGTTGTTGATGCCCTTGCGCTGGATCAAGTCGGCCAGTTCGCGCCACCGCCCGGCCCCCAGCAGGTTGTAGGCGGCTTGTCGGTTGATGGTCCATTCCGCGGCTTCGAGCGTGCCCATGGGCAGTACGACATTGCCGCTCTTGAACGCGTCGTAGCGCGCAATGGTCGCCTGATCCGTCGTATCGACGACGGTCGACGCACATCCCACAAGGAGGAGCAGCGCAACGACAACCGCAGTTAACCGCACAATCCCTCTCACCGGCGCCGGGCCGGCGGCCCCAATTCGTCAGCCACGCTTACTATAGCGAAGCGAGGCGTCCGCGCCAGATTTTTACCCACACGCAACGCGCGAGCGCGGAGCGTTTACCACTGCGCCGGGTCGCTCCTCATAGCCGCGGCGCGCTGGGCCAACGTCAAGGTCAGCTGTGTGTCGAGACCGTAGATGTCCGGCCGGAACTGCACCTGGCCGTCCTCGGCGACGAATGCGGTCTCGTAGGTGATCACCACGGGCATCGGTTCCGCCAACGCAATCCTTCGGGTGGTGCCTTTGCGGATGGCTTCTTCAAGCGCCTCGCGGTTCCATTCGGGATCGCCCGAAAGCAGGACGACGGCCAAGTCGAGCGGCCGCTCCAACCGCACGCAGCCGTGGCTCTGCGCGCGCTCCGGATCCGTGAACAGTTTCCGGGCGGGCGTGTCGTGCAAATAGACGCTGTAACGGTTCGGGAACTCGAACTTGATTCGGCCCAGCGCGTTGCGGGGCCCGGATTCCTGGATCAACTGATCGCCCAGCCAGTACATCCTATTTTCCGTCAGATAGTCCGGATTGCGCTTCAGCAGCGGGCGAATCTCGTTCTTGATGATCGATTGTGGGATGGTCCATTGCGGATTGACGACGATCGTTTCGATCTCGCTCGATAGCGTGGGCGTGTCGTGACCCGGCGCCCCGACGACCGCGTTCATGACCATCGCCGGAGCGCCGTCGCGATACAGCACGGCCGTCGCGGCCGGCGCATTAACCTCAACGCGTGTGGCCGGCCGCCGGCGTTCCGAGGCCCGCAGCCGCTCCAGGTTGAGCGCGATCTGCGCCACCCGTTGCGAAGCCGATATGTTGAGCCGCTCGATCGTCTTGGCGCCCACGCGCCCGTCCGCCTTGAGCCCATTGCGCTCTTGGAACCGGCGGACCGCATCGCGCAACGCGTCGTCGAAAACGATGGACCCGTTGTCGAACGCCAGGTCGCCTTCGGTCACAAGGCGTTGGCGCAGGCGCAGTATGTGGCGTGACTTGCGCTTGCCGGCGAGGCTCCCAGGCAATTGCTCCCAGCCGCCCGCTTCGACGATCGAGCGATAGAACGCGAGCGCGCTCCTCAGCCGTCGATAGCCGGACGTCTGCGGCGCCAAACCCTCAAGCCATTTCCCGACATTTCCGCGCTCGATTGCCGTCGCAAGGCCGCTGATGACGGCGCTGTTGGGCAGCGACCCTGCGGCCCGGTCGATCTTCGGCGGTGGTTCGTAGCTCAGCCCGCGTTCCATTGCGGCGGCATATTTGATCGCTGCATCCGTCAGCAGGATGTCGCGCTCGGCGGTGCGCGGGTATCCAAAGCCCCCAACGGCATAGCTCAGTCGGTCGGCGTGAAACAGGGCGGGATCAAGCCCCTCGTCTTCCGCGGACCAGACCATCGCGATCAGCGTCTCGGCGTCGACCTCATTCCAAACGCATGCCCCGTCGGAGCGATCGTAGAAGGCCAGCAAGTCCTCCAGTGCGAGCTTCCCGGACCGGCTCTGCGTCAGCGCAGCCGTAACATCGCTGCAGTCGTCCGCAATTTGAGCCTTGGATGCGGGCGCAAAGGTTCCGGCCGTCCAAAGCGCGGCCGACAGAACGACGGTCGAGAGCCCCGCAAGGGCCCGCCGGGACACAATCTTCACTCGAGATTGCTGGGCCATGGCGACGTTTCGATTTGGACTCCACCCGGCTGCGGTCATCCACGCCGGCAGCGCGAACAAGGCGATCATAGAACAACCGCTGGACGACCGGTGCAAGTGCACGCAGTGCAGCATGACGTTCGAGCGTGAGGGTGAGAGGATTGCCTTAAACTCCCCGAACTTGCGACAAAAAGCCGTCACGATGCGAGCCGAATGTGACGGCTGCCGTATCGCGCGTACTTCACGCATTTGTTGTGCTAACAACTGCGCCGGGTGCGTCGCTCACCGCGCCACAACATTCGAACTCGGGGACCTTCAATGCAGCGCGTACTGATCGCTCTGGCCGTCGTCGTCGCACTTACGGCGGCAATCTTTCTGGCTGTCCGCTATGTCGGGCAACAACAAGGCGCGCGGGCCCCGGCGCACACCACCGGAACGACGCCCGCCGAAAGCGGCGCCACCACAGGTCCGGTCACCGCGGCGCCGGAACCGCCCGCGCCCTATTTCGCCTTCCGCAGGCTCGAGGTTCAGACGTCCGGCGAGGAACCTGAGGCCTGTCTGGTCTTCACCCGCAAACTCGACGGCTCCGGCGACACCAAATATGAGGACTACCTGGCGTTCGACCCGAATGTGCGGATCGCGCTGCGCGTCACGCAAGACCGCTTGTGCATTCAAGGTCTGGCCTTTGCGCAGAGCTATCAGCTTGAGCTCAAAGTAGGGCTTCCCGCCGCCAACGGCGAAAAGCTGACGAAGTCGGAAACACTGCCCGTCGAACTGCGCGACAAGCCTTCGCTCGTGCGCTTCGGCAACGGCTTGGTCTTGCCGCGAGACACGGCGGACGGCGTTCCGATCACGACGGTCAACGTCTCGAAATTGGACGTCAAGGTCGTGCGCGTCGGCGATCGCCTTTTGGCGCAGCTGCGCACCGGCGTCATCGACCAGCGCGAATTCTACCAATACGAGCGCAACACGATCGAGGACGAGCAAGGTCAGATCATCTGGGAAGGCCAGCTGACGGTCCCCAACAATCGCCGCAACGACGAGGTGACGACCTTGTTCCCGCTGCGGCGGGCGCTGAAGGATAAGAACCCGGGCGCCTATCTCGTGATTGCGACGGATTCCGCCGAGAAGACGTCGACGGACGAATACTCCAACTGGAAGCCGAAGGCGGCGCAGTTCGTCATCGACACGGATATCGGCGTGACGACGTTCATGGGCAACGACGGCCTGCACGTGTTCGCGCGATCGCTGAAGACGGCCAAGGAACTGTCGGGGGTCGAGCTGGCGCTGGTCGCGCGCAACAACGAGGAGCTCGAACGCCGCACCACCGACAGCGACGGCCATGCGGTGTTCGCGCCGGCGATGACCCGTGGCACGGGTGGCACGCAGCCGGTCGCCGTGATGGCGTATGACGGCGGCGATTTTACGTTCCTCGACCTGCGTCGTCCCGCGTTCGACCTGACTGACCGCGGCGTCGAAGGGCGCGCCTCGCCCGATCAAATCGACGCGTTCCTCTACACGGACCGCGGCGTCTACCGACCGGGTGAAACCGTCAACGTCGTGACGATGCTGCGCGATCAGCAGGCCAAGGCCTTGGGCGACACGCCGTTGACCTTCGTCCTCTCGCGTCCCGATGGCCTCGAAGCGAAGAAGTGGCTTGTATCGGACTTGGAAGCGGGCGGTGTCGCGAGCCCTGTGACGCTGACGGCGACGGCCCCGCGCGGACGCTGGCAGATCGCTGCCTACGTCGATCCGAAAGGAAAGCCGATCGGGCGGATCGCCTTCGACGTTCAAGACTTCGTGCCGCAAAAGTTGAAGGTCGAATTGAAGCCGGTGGAGAAGATCTTGCGGCCGGGCAGCCAGGCTGTGATCGACGTGAACGGCCGCTTCCTCTACGGCGCGCCGGCGGCCAGCCTGGGCGGTGAAGGCACGTTGACGATCACGACGGACAGCAAGCCGTTTTCCGACGTCGCCGCCCTCAAAGGCTACCGTTTCGGCAAGGTCGATGAAACGTTCGAGGGCACGCAGGTGACGATGAATGTTCCCGACACGAACGCCGCCGGCAAGACGCAG
>QKCS01000105.1 GCA_003246795.1 Alphaproteobacteria bacterium | reverse complement strand
CGTGGTGACGTTCAAAGCGGCGGGTATCGATCCTTCCAGGGCCGCGCTTGCTCCAACTGCGCGGCGAGGCGAAAGAGCGTGGCCTCGTGGCCGTAGCGCGCGGTGAACATCGTCCCGATCGGCAGGCCCGCGTCGTTCCAGTGCAGCGGCACGTTCGCCGAGGGCTGGCCGGTCAGATTGTAGATGCCGGTGTATGGGATGAAGGCGATCATCTGCTTGAACATGTCGCCCAGATCCTCGCGCTCCATGTTCAAGACGCCGACGGGCAGCGGCGGTTCGGCGCATGTCGGCTGCAGGATGACGTCGTAGGTCGTCATGAACTCGGCCAGCGTGCGGCCCAGATAGTGGATCGTGTTCATCGCCTTCGCGTAGGCGCTGGAATCCGTCTTGCGGGCGTTCTCGACGCGGAACCAGGTGGCGCGCTCGACGTCATCCGGGCGCGCCGCGCGGCCAAGCGCTTCGGCGGCTTCGTCGACCGTGAAGGCCACGTTGGCGCTGATGACGACGCCTTGGGCCTGCATGATCTCCATGCCGTTCAGTTTCGGGGCCGCCTCTTCGACAACGTGGCCGAGGCTTTCGCACAGTTTCGCCGCTTCGCGCACGGCGGCGACGGCGTCGGGATGCACCGCCGTCGGGATCGACGGCGTCGTCGAAAACGCAATGCGCAAGCGGCCGGGCGCCGTCGTCGCTTCTTCTAGGAAGGGACGCGCGGGCGGCGGCGCGACGTACGGATCGCCCGGCGCGGGCCCCGCGGTCGCGTCGAGGAAGGCCGCACTGTCGCGCACGGAGCGCGAGACGACGTGGCCGACCGAAGCGCCGCCCCAGCCTTCGCCGCGCTTCGGGCCGGCGGGCGTGCGGGCGCGCGTCGGCTTCAAGCCGAAGAGGCCGCAGCAGCTTGCCGGTATGCGGATCGAGCCGCCGCCGTCCGTCGCGTGCGCGACGGGCACGATGCCGGCCGCGACCGCAGCCGCGCCCCCGCCGCTCGACCCGCCGGCGATATGATCGAGGTTCCACGGGTTGCGCGTCGCGCCGAACATGCGCGACTCCGACGAGGGACTGAGGCCCAACTCCGGCGAATGCGTCTTACCGAAGATCGCGAGCCCCGCCTTCTTGCAGCGTTCGACGAAGGTCGAGTCGTAGTTCGCCACGGTTTCACGCGCGAGACTGAGGCTTCCGGTGGTGATCGTGCCTTTGAGCGCCGCGCCCAGATCCTTCAAAAGGTACGGCACACCGGTAAGCGGGCCTTGCGGGAGACCGTCCTTGATCGCTTTTCGCGCGACGTCTTCGTGGTCGAGCACGATCGCGTTGATCTTGGCGTTCACCTGATCTTTGCGCGCGAGTGCCGCTTCGAGCAGTTCCTGCGGCGTGACTTGCTTCGTCTTGACGAGATCGGCGAGGGCGAGCGCGTCGTTCTTGCGGTAGTCGGCGAAGTTCATCATCCGGGTCACCTTGCGAAGCGTTGAGCGGCGCGCGCCTTGGCCTTCGCCGCCTCGACGGCGCGGTCGCGCGCCGGGGCCTCGGTCACCAAGTCGTCGACGAGATGACGCGCGACGTGGAAGACCTCGTCCACCGCGCGGTTGAAGGCCGCGGCATTCGCCTTCGACGGGGCGTTGAACCCGCTCAGCTTACGAACGAACTGCAGGGATGCGGCGCGGATTTCCTCATCCGTCGCCGGCGGGTCGAAGTTGAAGAGCGTCTTGATGTTGCGGCACATGTGCTGCGTCTCCCATCTCGCGCTCCTAGAATTCCGCAGACGCGCCCGTGTTGGCAAGCGCGTCTGCGGCGGCGGCTAGAGGCGCGGTACGTCGGCCATCAGAATTTCGGTGTCTTCGACGGCTTTGAACTCGATGTTCTCCTCGCCGTGGATCGCGACGCCGTCGCGGGCTTTGATCTCCTTGCCGTTGACGGTCAGGCGGCCGAGCGCGGGGACGAGATAAACATGACGCCCGCGTTCGAGTTCGTGGCGCACGGTTTGGCCGGGCTTCAAAGTTGCGCCGAGAATTGCCGCATCCTGATGAATGGGCAGGGCGCCCGAGTCCGTCTTCCGCCCAGAGGCGAGCGTCACGAGCGAACCGGCGCGGTCGCCCTTCGGAAAGCTGCGCGTTTCCCACGCCGGTTTGATGCCGTTCTCGTTGGGGAAGATCCAAAGCTGGAAAATCTGCGTCGGTTCGTCTTCGCGGTTGTGCTCCTCGTGTTGAATGCCGCGGCCGGCGGACATGACTTGAACGTCGCCTGCGACCGTGCGGCCCTCGTTGCCGAGGTGGTCCTTGTGCGTGATGACGCCGCGGCGAACGTAGGTCACGATCTCCATGTCCTGGTGGCCATGGCGATCGAAGCCCGTGTGCGGGCGGATCGTGTCGTCGTTCCACACGCGTAGCGCGCCCCAATGCGTGCGCGCGTCGTCGCGGTAGCCGGCGAAGCTGAAATGATAGTGGGCCTTGAGCCAGTCGTTCTCGAAGGTTCCCAAGGATTCGAAGCGTCTGACGTCGATCATATCGGTCTCCTCGCGATGGCGAAATAATGTTGCCGGAGAAGTGGGACGTGGGCCTCGGGCCGGCAAATGCCGTGTTTGTGATCGGCCGTTCAGGGTCCGGACATCTTGACCTTCGTATCCCTTGCGCCAAGTCAGCAGGTTGAACGAGAGGGAGCACACTCATGCGCGCGATAGTGACGGCCGGCTTGCTCGCGGCCGCTTTGATCGGTTCGGTCGGTGCCTTCGCGGAGCCCGTGGCCACGCAACCCGGCGCGTTTCCCCGCGACGAAGTTTCGCTCCGCGATCTCGACAACAAGCAGCTGCGGATCGTGCGGCGCGCGGGCGCGCAGTGCTTCCATTCGGGCGAAGGCGGGTTCGCTTCGCGCGGGCCCGCTTCGCGGGCTTGCATCATAGGCCTTGCCGACAACACCGTCGCGACATCCGAGGACGAAGCGCTTCAGGCGTATCACAATGCGTTGCCGCTCAACGTGCGGTACGACGAGAACCGGCCGGGCCTCTACTGGCAGCGGTTCGTCGAGAAGTAGGCTCACCAAGCCGCGCGAAGAATTTCCATCACATCGGCTGCGCTTGTGATCGGGCGCGGGTTCGAAAGCACGGTCGGATGCTTCGCGGCTTCATCGGCGATCGCCTGCAGCTGATCTTCCTTGATGCCGACGTCGCGTAGGCGCGACGGGAGCTCCAGGTCCGCGATCAATTCGGTGACGGCGTCGGCGGCGCTCTTGTTCGGACGGCCCATCGCCATGGCAAGCGTTCTCTGCCGGTCGGCGGTCGTCTTGTCGTTCCAGCGCAGGACATGGGGCAGCATCACGCAGCTCGCGTGGCCATGGTGGACGGCGTAGCGGCCGCCCAGGATGTAGCCGATGCCGTGGCTCGCGCCCGAGCCTGAGCGCATGCCATTGGCGCAGGCGAGGTAGGCCGCCATCTGGCTTTCGATGCGAGCGAAGGGATCGCCCGACACCTCCTTGGTGCGGCGGAGCGACGTCGCGAATAGCGACACGGCGCGAAGCAGCCCGCCTTCCAGCACGGGGTTTGCGTTCAGGCCGAGATAGCCTTCGCAGCAATGGTCGACGCCGCGGACGGCGCTGCCGAACCACAGCCATTCGGGGGTGAGTTCGCCGAGCGCCGGATCGTAGATCACGACTTGCGGCACCAGATGCGCGCCCGCGAAGCCGAGCTTGCCCAGCTTCGGATCGGTCGCGCCGCCGAAGGGCGTCGTCTCGGCGCCGGAGAGCGTCGTCGGCACGGCGATCTGGCGGATCACGGGTGGCTTCGTCGTACGGCGGATCGCGAGCAAGGACTCGATCGTGTTCACGCCTTCGGTCAGCGCGAGTTGCACGACCTTCAGCCCGTCGATGATCGAGCCGCCGCCGACGCCGACGAGAAGGTCCGCCTTCGCTTCGCGCGCGGCGTTCGCGGCGGCGAGCACGCCCGCAAGCTGCGAATGTTCGGCGATGCCGTCGAAGATCGCGACGCACTTCGCGCCCAAGGTCGTCGCGATCAGCGAGATGGCGCCGGTGTCGCGGCGGAGCGTCTTCGACGTCGCCACGAACACGCGCTTGGCGCCCAGACGCTCGACTTCGTCGCCGAGCGTCTCGCGCACCGATTTCCCGAAATGCACCCGTTCTTGCGGGAACGCTTCGTATGTGGTGGCCGACGTCAAATCGGATCCCAACCGAAGACCGAGGTCGTGGCGCCGGTGTCGTACATGTTCGGCTTCATCGCCGGGAAGGCGTGGCTCATGATCGTCTCGGGCGTCCAGCCTTCGATCTTGGCCATGCCGCGCAACGGGCGCGACTGCGACATCAGGAAGATCTCGTTGCCGCGGGCGACGAAGACCTGGCCCGTCACGTCCTTCGACGCGCAGAGGGCGATCGCGAGCTGGGCCACCTGGTCGGCGCGCATGTAATTCTTCATGCGCTCGACGCGCTTGGCCGAGGCTTCGTCCTTGATCGGGATCGTCGCGATCATGCGCGACCAGGCGAAGGGCGCTATGATGTTGGAGCGCACATTCTTCTGAAGGCCTTCCATCGCGATGATGCGCGAGAGACCGGCGACGCCCATCTTCGCCGCCGCGTAGTTCGCCTGGCCGATGTTGCCGATGATGCCGCTCGTCGAGGTGAACAGCACATAGGCGCCGTCCTGCTGTTCGCGGAAATGTTCGATCGTCGCGCGGGCCACGTTGTAGGCGCCGTTCAGATGGACATCGATCACCATGTCCCAGTCCTTGTCGTCCATCTTGTGGAACATCTTGTCCCGCAGGATGCCGGCCGGATTGATGACGGCGTGCAGGCCTTTGAAGGTGTCCAGCGCCTGCTCGAACATGCGCTTGACCGCCGGACGGTTCGTCACGGATTCGGAGTTCGAAATCGCCTCGCCGCCGGCTGCCTTGATCTCCTTCACCACCGCGTCGGCGGGACCGGCCGAGCCTTCGTCGCCGCCCGAGGTGCCGCCGCCCAGGTCGTTGACCACGACCTTGGCGCCCTCCTTCGCGGCCAGAAGCGCGCATTCCTTGCCGATGCCGTTTCCGCCGCCCGTGACCAAGACCACCTTGCCCGATAGGACGCCCATGTTCATTCCTCCCTGTTTGCCAATGGCGTTGGGGCGGACGTTAACCGCAGGCCGCGAACCGTTCCAGTGGTCCCCGGCCGCGTCCTATAAGGTGGCCGGAGAATCGCCCGGCGCGAGTGGAGAACGCGATGAAACCGTACATGCACGACTGGCTGAAAAACCTTGAGCACGCGATGGGCGTGGGCACGGGCAAGGCCTCGGACCGGACGATCGGCATCTTGAGGCACCTCGCCGAACGTACGGTCATCAGCCGCGACGTCCGCCACGAGCTGAAGGCGAAGGAGACGACCGGCGAGTGGCTGGCCGACAAGGTGGCGGAGTTCGGCGGCTCGTGGACGTTCATCAGCATGTTCGCGGTGTTCCTGGTGTTCTGGGCGCTGTTGAACACGATCGTTCTGGCGACCGGCGCGCTCGACCCCTATCCCTTCATCTTCCTGAACCTGCTGCTTTCGATGCTGGCCGCGATCCAGGCGCCGATCATCATGATGTCGCAAAACCGCCAGTCCACGAAGGACCGCGCCGCCGCGCAGCACGACTACGAAGTGAACCTGAAGGCGGAACTCGAGATCATGGCGCTGCACGAAAAACTCGACCAGATGCGGGCCGAACACCTGACCCAATTGCTCGCCAGGCAGGAGGAGCAGATGAAAATGCTGGCCGAACTGGCGAAACCCAAAGCATGAGTCGGCCGTCTATGCACCGTTCGTCTTAAGGGGACACGATGGCCGAGATCAGGCGCGAACGGCCCGAAGACGCGGCGGCGGCCGAGGCGATCGTGGCGGCGGCGTTCGGTCCCGGCCGTTTCGCGAAGACCGCCTACCGCCTGCGCGAGGGCGTCGCGTGCGTGGGCGAACTCTCCTACGTCGCGCTCGAAGGCGCGCGTATCGTCGGCACGGTGCGCTATTGGCCGATTATGATCGGGGCTGAGCCCGCGCTGATGCTGGGGCCGATCGCGATCGTCGCCGACCGGCAGGGCAAAGGCATCGCGCTCGCCCTCATGCAAACGACGCTCGCGGAGGCGAAGCGCCTCGGCCACCGTGCGGTCGTGCTCGTCGGCGACGAGCCCTATTACGGGCGCGCCGGATTCAAACGCATCCAGCCTTACGGCCGCATCACGATGCCGGGGCCGGTGGATTTCGCGCGGCTGCTGGGGTTGTCGCTCGTCGAAGGCGCGCTCGAAGCGATGAAGGGCGAGGTCGCGAAAGCTCGGCTTGACGAGCCGGTCGCGGCGTCTGGCTGTGCGCTCGGGCGGTAGGCCGAGCTATCGTCCCACGAACTTTGGCGCGCGCTTTTCGACGAACGCCTTTGCCGCTTCGCGGTGGTCTTCGGTGAGGCCGGTGTGAATGTGGTGCGTGGCTTCGAGGTCGAGGCAGTCGGTCATCGTCGCTTCGCCGGCCGCGCGGTTCAGGTTTTCCTTCATGTAGCGGTAGGCGACGCGCGGGCCGTTGGCGAGGCGTTGTGCGAGCGTCGTTGCTTCGGCCATCAGCGTGTTTGCAGGGACGACGCGGTTGACGAGGCCCAGTGTCAACGCGTCCGGCATCTCGACTCTGTCGGAGAGGAAATAGAGTTCGCGCGCCTTGGCGGCGCCGACGAGGCGCGTCAGGAAATATGTGCCGCCATAGTCGCCGGAGAAACCGATCTTGGCGAAGGCCGTCGTCATCACCGCGTTCTCAGCCGCGATCCTGAGGTCGCAGGCGAGCGCGAGGCTGAGGCCCGCGCCGGCCGCGGCGCCGGGCAGGGCCGCGATCGTGGGCTTCGGCATGTCGTAGAGACGGCCCGCGGTTGCGCGCTGGCTCAGGCGTTGGCGGTGGATGCGGGTGTCGATGTCGAGGGGCGTGGCGCCCGTGTTCGCTTCCGCCATGCCTTTGACGTCGCCGCCGGCGCAGAACGCGCCGCCCGCGCCGGTCAAGAGCACCGCGCCGACGTCGGTCGCCGTTTCGCACTCGGCGAGCGTCTTCGCCAGCGCTTCGAGCATCGCGGCGGAGAGCGCGTTGCGGCGTTCCGGCCGGTTCATCGTGAGAACGGCGACGCCGTCTTCGACGT
>QKCS01000260.1 GCA_003246795.1 Alphaproteobacteria bacterium | reverse complement strand
AGCGGAGAGTTTATCGGCTTCTGAAGAGGTGACGCGCATTCCGCACCGTTGTCATCCCGGGCAACCGAGCGAAGCGAGGGCGACCCGGGACCCAGGGGATTGCGTGTTGAGGTGAAGCCCAGTTTCCTGGGTCCCGGCTCTCGGCTTCGCCTCGGCCGGGATGACACCGCAAAAACTACGTCTTCGAACCAAAGCGGTTTTCGAAATAGAGCCCGAGCCGCAGGCGGATGTCCTCGCCCACCTCGCGCGCCGCGCGGTCTTGCGCGTCGCGCTCGGCCGATTGCGTCGCGAACTGTGAGTCGACGACGTTGTAGGCGGCGATCGCGCGGGTCGTGCCTTTGTCCAGAATCTCGCCCGACACCGAATCCCGCAGCTCGTACTTCGCCGTCAGCGAATAGTTGTAGCGCGTGATCTGCGTGTTCTCTTGAATCGCGAGGCCTTCCTTCAGGTCTTCCAGTTTGATGGTCAGGCGATAAGCGGCCGACGACGGCGTGCCCGCGGGCGTCAGCGCGTCCATCAACTGGTTGCGCAAGTGCACGCCCTGCCGGCCCGGAATCGACTCGACATAGACCTGGCTGAAATACTGGCTCATGCCTTCGGGCGTCGTGCCGGTGGCGTAGAGCGGACGAAAGCCGCACGCGCTGAGCGCAAGCGCCGCGCACACGCCGAGGACGATTCCAAAGGCCTTGTTCATCCGCCGCACTCCAGCACTTGAGACTCAGACCACCACATTGGCGATGCGGTTCGGCACGATAATGACCTTTTTGACCGCCCGCCCGTCAATGGCCTTGACCACCGCCTCGCGCGCGAGCACCGCGGTTTCGACCGCTTTCGGGTCGGAATCCTTGGGCATTTCGATCTCGTCGCGGCGTTTACCGCTCACCTGAATCGCGATGACCACACTGTCTTGCCGCGTGAGCGCCGGATCGGCTCTCGGCCACGGCGCATCGACGATCATCGTTGTGCCGTCCAGCGCCTGCCAGCATTCCTCCGCCAAATGCGGCACCATCGGATTGATCAACACGACCAGCGTTTCCAACGCTTCGCGCATGGCCCACAACTCGTCGTCGCGCTTCGGCTTGAAGTCGCCGAGCACGTTGACGAATTCGTAGAGCTTCGCGACCGCCTTGTTGAAGCGGAACTTCTCCAGGTCTTCCGTCACGCCGGCGATCGTGCGATGCGTGACCTGACGGATGGCGATCGCGTCGGGATCGAACCCGTCCGGCGCGACCGAGCCGAAGCCCGGCAGATGCGGCGCCGTCTCGGCGACCATGCGCCACACGCGCTGCACATAGCGCCACGCGCCTTCGATGCCCGCCTCGCTCCATTCCGAATCGCGCTCTGGCGGCGAGTCCGACATCATGAACCAGCGCGCGGCGTCGACGCCGTATGTGTCGGCGACCGCTTCGGGCGGCACGACGTTCTTCTTCGACTTCGACATCTTCTCGATCGCGCCGATCGTCACGCGATGATTGGTGCCGCGTTTCACCGCGGTGTCGTTGCGCTTTTCGACGTCTTCGGGCAACAGATACTTGCCGTCCGGATCGCGATACGTCTCGTGGGTGATCATGCCCTGCGTGAACATGCCCGCGAACGGCTCGCTCACGCCGGAATAGCCCGCTTTCTTCATCGCCCGCGTGAAGAACCGCGCGTAGAGCAGGTGCAAGATCGCGTGCTCGATGCCGCCGATGTACTGATCGACGGGCAGCCAATAGTCGACGGCCTCGCGGTTCGTCGGCTTCTCGGCGGTGGGATCGGCGAAGCGCGCGAAGTACCACGCCGAATCGACGAACGTGTCCATCGTGTCCGTCTCGCGCCGCGCGGGCTTGCCGCAGGACGGACACGCCACGTCCTTCCATGTCGGATGATGGTCGAGCGGATTGCCCGGCCGGTCGAACGTCGCGTCCTCGGGCAGCTTGACCGGCAGATCCTTGTCCGGCACCGGCACCACGCCGCACGCCGTGCAATGGATCATCGGAATCGGACAGCCCCAGAACCGTTGCCGGCTGACGCCCCAATCGCGCAGCCGATAGTTGATCGTGCGCTTGCCGATCTTCATGGACTCGAGCTTGTCGATCACCGCGCGCTTGGCGTCGGGCACGCTCATTCCGTTCATGAACTCGGAATTGGCGAGTTTGCCGTCGCCGACATAGGCCTCGTCGCCGACGTCGAACGTCTTCGGATCCTGGCCCTCGGGGATGACGACCGGAATGACGGCCAGCTTGTACTTGCGTGCGAAATCCAGGTCGCGCTGATCATGCGCCGGACAGCCGAAGATCGCGCCCAGCCCGTATTCCATCAGCACGAAATTCGCGACGTAGACGGGCAGCGTCTGACCGGCCGCGAACGGATGCTTCGCGCGCAAGCCGGTGTCGAAGCCCATCTTCTCGGCGGTCTCGATCGCGGCCTCCGACGTGCCGTGCCGCTTGCACTCCGCAACGAAGTCGCGGAGCTTCGCATTGTCCTTGGCGAGGCGTTCGGCCAGGGAGTGGTCGGGCGCGATCGCGCAGAAGCTCGCTCCGAACAACGTGTCCGGTCGCGTCGTGAAGATTTCCAAGGCGCCGAACGCCGCGTCCGTCAGCTGGAAGGTTACGCGCGCGCCTTCGGACCGGCCGATCCAATTGCGCTGCATCAGGCGCACCTTCTCGGGCCAGCGGTCCAACCCGTCGATCGCGGTCAAGAGTTCCTCGGCCATGTCCGAGATGCGGAAGAACCATTGCGTCAGTTTGCGCTGTTCGACGAGTGCGCCCGAACGCCAGCCTCGCCCGTCGATCACCTGCTCGTTGGCGAGCACGGTGTGGTCGACCGGGTCCCAATTGACGTTCGATTCCTTCCGCGCGACCAGGCCCAGCCGCAGAAAGTCCAGGAACATCTTCTGCTGGTGCTTGTAGTAGGCGGGATCGCAGGTCGCGAACTCGCGGCTCCAATCGATCGACAGGCCCAGGAGTTTCAGCTGCGCCTTCATCGAGGCGATGTTCGAATAGGTCCACTTCGCGGGATCGATCTTCTGCTCGATCGCAGCGTTCTCGGCCGGCAGGCCGAACGCGTCCCAGCCCATCGGATGCAAGACGTTGAAGCCCATCGCGCGCTTGAACCGCGCGACGACATCGCCCATCACGTAGTTCCGCCCGTGGCCGATATGGATGCGCCCGGACGGATAGGGAAACATCTCGAGCACGTAGTATTTGGGCTTCGCGCGGTCGATCTCGGTCAGGAAGACTTTGGCGTCCTCCCATTTCTTCTGCCACTTGGGCTCGATTTCGCGGGCGTTGTAGCGCGACATGGAAATGCGTCCGTCGATTCGTTGTTCAGCCTTACGGCCTGAGTGTGTGGAAAACCTTTATCGACGCGCACGCGCAAAGGGGCAAGCGGGCATCGGGCCGCGCTCTCCCGCCGAAGCCTGGCGATTGTCTGTGACTAGCCGCCCTGGATCTTCAGCGAACGCGCCTTGTTCAGGATGACGTTTTCGAGCTTCGTGACCGTTTCCGGATCGACGGTGTCGTCGATCCAGTCGCCGGTCGGCTTCTTCACCTGCCTGAACACCGAGACGCGAAGAGCGTCGGCCCTAAGTCGCGAATCCAGGATGAAGACGGACACCCGCAGCCGTTCGTTCGGCGAATTCGGTGGATCGTACCAGCCGGTCTTGATGATCCCGCCGAATGGGTCGGTCTGATCCATCGGCATGAACGACAAGGCGTCCAGGCTCGCCCGCCACAGATAGGCGTTGACCGCCACGCCCTTGCGCTCGTCGCCCGAATCGCCGCCAAGCCAGCCGAACATCCCGCCGTCCGACGGCGCTTCCGCGGTCGGGGCGGGCGCCGGCGGAGGCGCCTCGATCGTCGGCGCGGGCTTGTCGGGGTCGGATCCGCAGGCGGTCAGCAACAACGCGGCGCAGAAGACGGACACATACTTGGGCGACATGTTTCGACTCGCGGGGCCAATTGGGTGACGGGATAACGGTAAATCTGGAAGCGACTTGGGGCAAAACCGAGGCCCGCGTTATACGCGAACAACTCGGACCGCGGCAATCGTGACGCGCAATGCTGCGTCGCGCAAGTCCAGGCGAGGCTTCGCCCGTCTTGGTCAGGAGGTGCGTGGCCCACCGTACTTGGAGTTGTGTTTTTCTGCTGATTGGACGCAACACAAGGGGGCGGATTTGCCATTCCCGGCGCCAACGGCTTGCCCTCAACCGCGAAAGACAGCATGACTGGTGTTCGGGGGACGGAAAACGGTTCGGGCGAAAGGTTTTGGAGTCCATGAAGCGCGCGTGGCGTTCCCTGACGGCGTTGTCGATTTTTGCGCTTTGCGCGCCGGCGACGGCTTCGGAGATCACGTATGACTGGGGCGGGCAGGCCAACCTGTCCGCGTATTGGATCGACGAGGACGAGGTCCCGCCGAACGATCTGAACAATTATGGCTTCGCCGCCGAAGGCAAGGTCTGGGGCCGCGCGAAGACGATCGCCGACAGCGGGTGGGAATACGGCATCCGCGGCCAGCTGCGCTTTCAGTCGAGCGAGCACGAATTCTCGAACGATTTCATCCGTGGCGCCCCGGATTTCGTCGACGAAGTCTGGCTTTACGTTCAAACGCTCTTCGGCCGCGTGACGCTGGGCCTCGAAGACGGCGCGGGCGACAGCGCCGGCATCTATTCGCCCAACGTGTCCGAGATCAATCGCATCGACGATCCGCGCGCCTATCCGCTGCAGGATCCGCTCGCGCGGAGCTTCACGGCCTTCATGCCCAACGGCGCGCACATGCGCACCGACCTCAATGGCTCGGGCGACGCGTTCAAGCTCATCTACTATTCGCCGCGCATCATCGGCGTTCAGCTGTCGGGCTCGTACACGCCCGTGCTGACGCGCGGTCTGAACGATCTCTTCAGTCACGACGACGAATTCGACCGCCAGCACAACATCTGGGAAGCGGCCGTGAACTATCAGGGCTCGCTGTCGTCGTTCGACGTCGGCTTCTACGGCGCCTATGTCGCCGGCTACAACGAGCGCGAGACGGTCGGCAACACCGTACCCATTATGGCCGCGCGCCTCTCCGACGGCGCAACGACGGCGTTCACGTCGCTGCCATTCACGCCGGACGACCTCGAGGAATATGGCGGCGGCGCGCAGGTGGTCTACGAAGGTTTCAAGGTCGGCGGCTCCTACCGTGTGACGAACATCGCCGGCGCGGGCGGTCTGGCCGACCAGGCGTTGGCGCCGTCGCTCTCGGTCGGGTGCAGCACGGTCGCCGGCTGCGTCCTGCCCGACAATCAAACGACCGTTTGGGGCGCCGGGGTCACCTACGAAACCGGTCCGTGGCGTTTCGGCGCCAACTACGTGAACCTGGAGGAGGAACTGCCGCCCTTCGTCGACACGTCGACGGGACCGGCGATCACGCGCCTTGTGACGCAGGACGCGCAAGGGTGGTCCGGTGCGGTCGGTTATGAATTCGACGAGAACCTGCAGCTCGTCATCGGCTACCAGCACTATGATTTCGACGGTCCGGCGGGCGTTTGCGCAACGGCGGCGTGCGACTCGCTCGACGCCGATCTGGCCTACTTCCAGACCTCGATTTCGTTCTGATTCGCGCCGCACCGGAGGGCCAGTTGTGACACCGGCCCCACGCCGTACCGTTAACCGCGGGTCGACGCTTAAGGTGTGCGGCGCAGCAGGCTAACGTCTTGCGGCGTGATTCGCGCGGGGCCCTTGTGAGAGGGGATATGAGACGCATCGCAGCTCTTGCCGCCGCCGCCCTCGCGTTCGCGAGCGGGCTCGCGCACGCCGAGGCGCTCGACCGTCTGCAGCTGAAGCTCAACGGCCACGCGAGCGCCATCGGCGCCGTCGTCGATCAATCGAACATGACGGGCCTCGACAATACTGTCTTCGCGGTCGACACCGGCCTCTTCGGCACCGCGATCTTGCCGCTCGACGGCGGCGGCGAAGTCGGCGGGCGCATCGCGCTCGATCTCGACTACGCGTCGAACTTCGACACCTATCTGAACGACGCCGGTTCCTCCGATTTCCTCGAAGAGCTCTGGTTCTACTGGGAAGGCGATTTCGGCCGCCTGCAGGCCGGCGTGATGGACGGCGCGGCCGACATCATGGGTCTGGACGTGCCGTCGGTGACGAAGAGCATCCGGGCCGACAACCCGGAAGTCTTTCTCTTGGCCTATCCGTGCCGCTTCTTCTGCGCGAGTTCGGACCCGCAGGCGCCGGGCTCCCTCTTCAGCCCGCAAGGCATGCAGCTGCGCTCCGACATCCACGGTTCCGACGACTACCTGAAGATCATGTACGTGACGCCGAGCGTGAACGGCCTGCGGCTGGCCGTGTCGTACGCGCCCGACGGTTCGCGCGACCCGGCGCAGCTCTTCGGCAACGACGACTTCAACGAGCAGGCGAACATCTGGGACTTCGCGGCGTCCTATCTCGCCAACCACGGCGGCGTCGACGTCGGCGTGAGCGTCGGCATCGTCACCGGCAACAACGTGAACAACACCGCGCCGTTCCTCTACGACGATCTCTTCGAATGGGGCCTGGCCGCGAAGCTCGGCTACCGCGAATGGACGTGGGGCGGCGCGTTCAAGCGCACGAACATCGCGGGCGCTGGACCGGTCGTTCCGGGCTCCTTCATCTCGAACGTCTTCGACGGCAGCTTCACGAACGTCTGGAGCACCGGAATCACCTACGAACGCGGACCCTGGATGTTCGGCGCGAACTACATCTACGAAGATGAAGAAGTCCCCTTCTTAACGGCCGACCAGCAAGGCGAGGCCCTGCAGATCGCGGCCGGCTACACCTTCACGGAGAACATCCGCGTCACCGGCGGCTATCAGCACTTCGAGTTCGACGGCCCGTTCGACGTCTGCCCCACCGACGCCGGCGGCTTCGGCTGCGACACGCTGAACGGCAACGTCGGCTACCTCGAGACGACGTTCAGCTTCTGATCCAACCGCCGATCAGCGCGACGCCCGCGATTGGAAGGCCGGTCAATCGCGGCGCGGAACGCGCGTCGGCGCCGCCGAGCGCGAGAACCTTCCCCGGCGCTCTTGTCGCCAACACCGCGAAGCGCACGACGCCCAGCGCCGCACGCGCGCGATGGCTGGCCGTGGCAAACACAGGCGCCGCGAAGATCGCATCCG
>QKCS01000114.1 GCA_003246795.1 Alphaproteobacteria bacterium | reverse complement strand
GGGCGGAGTCGATCGCATAGACGATGGCGTTGGACTTCAAACGAACCACGTGAAACGAACCGGGCTTGATTGGGGCCCATTTCCCTTCTTCCTTCATGAGGAACACGTTCGCGCCGTCGGAATTGAGCGAGACGCGAACATGAAGTCCGGCCTTGAGCGCGTCCTCCGGAAACATGATCGACGCCTTCAGAAACGCCAACGTGCCCTCCCACTCGCCGTCGACGCCGGCCGCGAGCGCGCCGGAAGTGGTCGAGAAAAACATCAGAGCCGCCAGCGCGGCGAGGAGATTGTATTTCATCATGTCCCCCCTTATCTTATCACCTTTCGAACTGAGCGACGTCTTCGCCTTCAGTTCAACCACACCAGCAGGCCGTCTCCCCTGCCCGCCGCACCGGCGACGTAGGTGCGCAGGAGCGGGAAGAAGTGCGCGACTTCCGCGCGCAGCTCTGCCTCGTAGCGGGCGGTTTCTCCCGCGCCCATCGGCATGCCGTAGACGTCTTCGGCCGTCATCGTCTGCAGGTTCACGCGACGCTGCAGGGCGGCGACGTCCTGTGTTTCGAGAAAGCGCGGCCAAGCATCAGCTCTACGCGAGCAAACGCGACGGGACGCAATTGATGCTGCTTCTCGACGACTTGGACGTTGCGCCAGCCGAGATGCGCAGGGCGATCAATTGACCGTGCGCTACGTGTCGAAAGGCCGGCAGATGGTGGCGACGTTTTCGCTCGACGACTTCAAGCCGATCATGACCAAGACGTCACGGACCTTGCAGGAAAGTAACGCGGCGGGGCGTACCTCCCGCAGCGCACATCGGGGCTCTTGCGGACAGTCGCGGGCGGGCGTTTGATCGCGCGCTTGCTCACGCGCGTTCGCTCGACGCGGCAACCGATCAAGGGACACACTGATGTTGAACGTCGACCGTCGAGCCTTGTTTCTCGGCGTGGCCGCGGCCTCGCTTGCCGCCTGCGCGCCCACCGCCACCGCGCCGGGCGACATCAAAGAGGAGACCGGGCAGGTCGACGTGCCGGGCGGCAAGGTCTGGTGGATGCGCGCGGCGGCCGCCGGCGCGAAGAAGACGCCGCTGCTGGTGCTGCACGGCGGGCCGGGCACCGGGCACAATTATCTTCTGCCGTTGAAGGCGCTGGCCGACGAGCGGCCGGTCGTGTTCTACGACCAGCTGGGCTGCGGGAAGTCGGACGCGCCGGAGGACGACTCGCTCTACACGATCGCGCGCTCGGTCGAGGAACTGGCCGCGGTGCGCAAGGCGCTCGACCTCGACAAGATGATCCTCTACGGCCACTCGTGGGGCAGCGTGCTCGCCATCGAATATCTGATCTCGAAAGGGAGCGCGGGCGTGGAGAAACTGATCCTGGGCGGGGCGATCCCGTCGATCCCGATGGCCACGGCCGGGATGCTGCGGCTGGTCGACGCGCTGCCCGACGGCGCGGGCCAGCGGCTGCACGAGCTGGAAGCAGCGGGACAGACGGCATCGAAGGAATACCAGGACCTCGTCGGCCTCTTCTATAAGACGCATCTCTGCCGGACGGACCCGTGGTCCGTCGACGTGAACGCCTCGCTCGAGAACCTGAGCAAGTCGCCCGCCTATCGCGTGATGAACGGGCCGAACGAGTTCACAATCGTGGGCGCGATCAAGGATTGGGACCGCACGGCGGATCTGGGGCAGATTGAGTTGCCGACGCTGCTAACCACGGGCGAGTACGACGAGATCACGCTCGACTGCCATCAAACGATCCAGAAGGCGGTCAAGGGGTCGGAGCTTTTGATCTTCGGCGACTGCTCGCATCTGACGATGAACGAAAAGCCGGAGGCCTACGTGAAGGCGCTGCACGGATTCATGAGCTGAGACGATGACGAACAGCGACACCAAATTCGCCGGATCGATCCCCGAGATCTACGACACGTATCTGGTGCCGCTGATCTTCGACGCGTACGCGCACGATCTGGCGCGGCGCACGGCGGCGGGCATGCCGGCGGCCGTGCTCGAGACGGCGGCGGGCAGCGGGGTGGTGACGCGGGCGCTGGCGCCGCTGCTCGCGCCGACCGCGCGTTTCGTCGTCAGCGATTTGAACCAGCCGATGCTCGACCGCGCGGCGGCGCGGCAAGGGGCGGACGCGCGGATCACGTGGCGGCAGGCCGATGCGCTCGCCCTGCCCTTCGACGCCGCAAGCTTCGACGCCGTCGTCTGCCAATTCGGCGTGATGTTCTTTCCCGATCGCGTCGCGGGGTTCGCCGAAGCGCGGCGCGTGCTGAAACCCGGCGGGCGTTTCCTCTTCAACGCGTGGGACACGATCGAGACCAACGACTTCGCGCGCGTCGTGACGGAATCGCTGGCTCAGAGTTTCCCCGCCGATCCGCCGGGCTTCATGGCGCGCACGCCGCACGGCTATCACGACGTTCGGCGCATCGAGGCCGACGTGCGCGCGGCGGGATTCGCCGACGTCGCGATCGAGACCGTGACGATGACGAGCCGCGCGCCATCGGCCCGCGACGCGGCGACCGCCTATTGCCAGGGCACGCCGTGGCGCAACGAGATCGAGGCGCGCGACGCGAAGGCGCTGGACGCCGTCACCGCAGACGCGGCGGATGCGATCGCCCGCGCCTTCGGCACGGGCCCGGTCGAATGCCGCATCCAGGCGCACGTCGTCGTCGCGCGGGCGTCTGAGTGAGACGCGATCGCGTCGGAGACAACCTAAGGTTCGAGACTGAGGTTCGCGACAGCGTCGCGTGGGCGCGCGGGCCTTGATACACTCGGCTTCGTTGGGGGGATCGGCGAGGTGCAGTCATGGCCGACCCAGCTGAGTTCGGGCGCGTCGTCTGGCACGACTGCCTCACCCACGACATCGCGGGCGCGTTGCGCTTCTACGGTGCGGTCGCGGGGTTTCAATATCAGCTGGAACACGCGGCGCATTGCGCGTGGGCGGACGGCCCCGCGGACTATCCGCTGATCGTGGCGGGCGTCGGGGCGCATGGCGGCTTCGTCGATCCGTGCGACGGGGCGCCGGGGCGCTGGCTGCCCTATGTCGCCGTCGCCGACGCGGATGCGGCGTGCGCGCGCGCGGTGCAGCATGGCGGGCGCGTGGTGCGCGCGCCGTTCGACGTGCCGGGCGTCGGGCGCAGCGCCGTCGTCGCCGATCCGCACGGCGGCTTGACCGCGCCGTTCGTGCGCACGCATCCCTTCCCGCCGCCCGAAGGCGTGTTCCTGTGGGATGCGGTCCTCGCCGACGACGTCGGGGAAGCGGGCGCGTTCTACGGCGCGGTGTTCGGGTGGAACGCGGCGACGCCGACGAAGTGCGCGCCGCTGACCTTTACGCGCGCCGACGGAGCGCATGCGGCGGGCGCGATGGCGCGGCCGTTCGGCGCGGCGGGCGCGTGGGTCTGGCTGCCGTTCATCGCCACGGCCGACGTCGATGCCGCAACAGCGCGCGCGCTTTCACTGGGCGGCGTCGTGCATATCGCGCCGGCCGAAGCGCGCGACGGCGTGCGGCGGGCGATCCTCGCCGACCCGATGGGCGCGCCGTTCGCGCTGTCGGCGCTCTGACGAACGGCTTCGGCTTTTCGCGCTGCAAGCGCGCCGACGGCGGCGCAATGCAACGCGCAGCGGAACGAACGTGCGCTGGCGCACATGGCGCGCCGCGTTTCATTCATTCTTCTCTTGCCAATCGCTTCATCCGCCTTTGAATCCGCTTACAGTATCCGTTGGGGGGAAATGCAGATGCGCGCGTTCGTCTGGATCGTTTTGATCTTCATTATCGGCCTGACGGCGGTCGCCTTCGCCGTGAGCTACGCGGCCGGCTATCGCAGCGTGGAGGAATTCTGGTGCGCGTGGCGGTCTTGCCCGCCGGCCGAGACGTGGCGGCGCTTCGAACTGGACGACAAGACGGGCGAGGTTTCGTACCGAGCGTCGCGCGACACGCGCAAAGTGCTGTTCACGAAGGACCAGAGCGAACAACCGGATATCGACGAGATCATAGCGCCGAAGCTGCCCGCCCACCGGGTGGTGCATGTTCATTGCCGGCATCGCGTCAACAAGTGCACTGTCGACTTCTGGATCGCGGGCAGCGAGACCCTGCCGGACGCGCGCGCCGCACAGCGCGTGCAGATCACTTATGTGAGTTCGGGTTATCCGGACCTGCGCGTCGAATATGTGGGGCGACAGTCGATCGAGCTGGCCATCGTGGGCGACTGGCTGCGCCGCGTTAGTTTCAACAATCATTAACGTTCGAACCGAAGCAGCCGGGCGCAAACGCCACCGGGACGTACGAGATTCGGTTCGACGACCACTTGCGGCTCGCGGGCGTTGAAAAATACTGAAGCCACGGGGCGATCGTCGGCGAACTCACCTGTCGTTCTTGACGACTGCGACAGGCGGCAGTTGTTAAGAAAGGCAGGTTAGACTCCGCGGCAGGCGTCGGTTTCCAGGGTCTAGGGGCATGACCGATTTAGCATCCATCGGCGTGCTGATCATCGACGATCAGCACGCGGCGCGAAGCCTTTCGCGGAAGATCCTGAAAGAGCTGCAGGTCGGCCAGATCTTCGAGGCGGCGAGCGGGCGCGAGGCGCTGTCGCTGGTCGAAAGCGCGCCGGAGATGGTCAACGTCGCCGTCTGCGATTGGAACATGCCGGAAATGTCCGGCCTGGAGTTCCTGCACGCGCTGCGCGCGGCGGCGCTCGAAATTCCGGTGATCATGGCGACGGGGCGCGCCGACCGCGAGTCGGTTCTGGCGGCGAAGGACGCGGGCGTCGCGGGCTATCTCGCCAAGCCGTTTTCGCTGATGCAGTTCGAAGCGAAGATTCGCGCCGCGCTCGCCCGCAGCGCCGTGCTGGCCTGACCCGGCCGGCGGCGCCGTCTCGAGCGGATCGTTAAGCGGCGTTAATTCGCGCGGACGGTTTTGCCGTTTCGGGACGCCGAACTTTAACGGGCGCGCTCTATCCTTTCGTTTCAAACCGTTGAGGCGTGCGCGACGCGCGCGCCGCCGCGGCCGTTCGGATTTGGGTTGGTCTTAGAAGGCGACGGCGTGCCTGTTTCCTATCTCTCGCTTGCGCAGCTTGCGGCGTTGCCGTCAACGGTGATGCCGTATCTGGACGCGACCGCGATCAACTCGCTGTCGTCGTCGCAGGTGGGCGCTGTCGACGAGTTCGATTTCGGCGTTGGACGCGACGCAGGTGACGCAGTTTTCCTCGACGCAGCTCGGCGCGCTCACGGCCACGAATTTCACCGCGCTCGATCCCGCGATCATCGGCGCGCTGACGACGACGCAGCTCAAGGGCATCACGCCGACGACGTTCGCGGGCCTGACGTCGACGGCGCTCGGCGGGTTCACCGCGACGCAGATCGCCTCGCTGACGACGACGCGGATCAACGCGCTCACGGCGACGAATATCCGGCTTCTGGACGCGACGCAGCTCGGCGCCCTGACACAAACGCAAGTGGGCGCGCTTTCGTCGACCAACCTCTCGGCGCTGACGGCGACGCAGGTGGGGCAGCTCAGCGACACGCAGATCGCGGGCCTGAGCAAGGCGCAGTACGACAGCATGGACGCCGCCCAGCAGGCGGCCTATTGGGCGGCGAGCTAGGTCACGATCCGGAAGCGCAGGATCGCGCCGTCCCAGGCGTCGTTCTTGACGTCGGTTTCCTCTAACCCGCGGGCGCCGGGGTGCGAGGCGACCGCGTTGCGCCAGAAGACGAGCGCGCCCATGTTGCGGCGCGCGACGGCCGCTTCCCATTGGCCCGGATGGGCGGTGAAGATCGCGTGCGCGGCCTTTGTGCCGACGCCGCCGCGGCGGTAGCGGCGCAGGACGAAGAACTCCGCCATGCTCTGGTCGACGGGCCGGCCCGAGTGCGCGTGCTTGTTCAACAGCGCGAAACCCGCGAGCCGGCCGTTCGACCTGATGAGCAGCGGCAGCCGCCCCTCCTCCGCCCAATAGGCGTCGAGCGGATAGTCGGGAAAGCGCCCGTCCGCGCCCAGCTCGGCGAACGGGGCGTTGCGGCCGAGTTCGCGCCCGCTCAACCCCGCCCATTGTTCGGAGAAGTCGTGGACATAGAGCTGCATCATGTTCTGCAGCGCGTTCTTTTCCCCCGGCGCGGCCCGCGCAATCGCGATGTCGGTCATGACGCAGCGGTACCACGAAAACGGCGGCGCCGGCGATGATGCCGGCGCCGCCCGCTTGCGGGAATTACCGAGCTCAAAGATGGCGCGCGGCGATCACGCGGCCCGTGAATGGATTGATGCGCAACATGGCGCGATGGCCGTCGATGCGGTAGCGCGCGAACGCACGCCAACCGAAGCCGTGGCGGCTGGGGCGAAGGCGGCGAACGTCGTAATAGCCCTGACGTTCGATGCGGCGCACGAGTTGCCAATGACCGAGAACGCGGCCGCGGCGGTCATGATAGCCGTGGCCGCCGTCTCGGCCCCAACCGCGCTCCCAAGATTGGAACTGACCTTCGCTGCGGTCGTAGGTGCGGTCGTCGTCGTCGCGCCCGCGATAGCCGCGGTTGCCCCGACCGCGGTAGCCATTGTCGTAGTCGGCGTCTTCGTCGTCGTAGGCCGAACCGTTGCCGTAGCCGGGCTGGTACGGCTGGCTTTGCGGGGTTTGGCCGTAGGCGTTGCCGTTCCGGTATCCGTAACTCTGGTTGCTGTCGGCGAACGCTGGGGCGGCGAAGAGGCCCATCGAGAGGGCCGTGGCGGCCGCCGTCATAAGTACGCGCATTTTCGTGTGGCTCCGTTTGAAGGGGCAAGGATCGCCCCGACGCGCATCCTGCACGGGCGTTCCTGAACGGCGGGCGAGCGCCGAATTTATCTGCCGTTCATAGCCGACAGGCGGCCCGCGCTGCCGTTCACCTTCTTGACAATACTGTTGTCATTCATGTATGACAGCTTTGTTGTCATGTTGACGGGCGCAGCCGCCTCGTCCAATAGCGGAGGATCTCCCATGCACATCAGTCATTCGCCGGATCGTTCCATCGGCAAGTGGGGGGCGCGGTTCCATCGCGCCGGCGCTGTTCTTCTGGCGTCGTTCGCCGCAGCGGCGCTGGGCTGGTGGGCCTGGTCGCACATTGCTGCCTTCATCCCAGGCGCGCCGGCGGTCACGTTCGCGGACGTGGTCGCCGTCGTTGCGGCGATCGTCGCGCTCGCCATAGCGGTCGCGATCGTCTTTCGCGGGGCGCGCCGTC
>QKCS01000016.1 GCA_003246795.1 Alphaproteobacteria bacterium | reverse complement strand
GCGGTCCCACTTGTGCGGCGGAACTAGGATCTCGTTGAACGGCAGAGGCTCGGCGTAAACGACGACGCCGGGATGGAGCTTGAGAAGCTGCGACGCGAGCGTCGAACCGCAACGCGCGACGTGAAAGATCAATCCAGCCGGCGCCGCGTTCGGCCCCACCTCGTTCAGTTGCCGTTTCGGAATCTCGATCCGTACGTGCTGCGCGGGCACACGTTTGATCGTCTCCTGCATGAACGGGTCGCGCAGTTCACCGGATGAGATGTCGCGTAGCTCCAAATGTAGGCTGTTGGGCGCAAGCGCCACACGCGTCGGCAAGCCTGTCCTGTGAATGTCCGGCACCCGTTCGCAGTCCTCAGCGCATGTCCGTTTCGACGATCACGCCCATTTTGACGAATTGCTGAAGGACGCCCCGGATTTCGCCTTCTTCGATGAAGGGATGGCGGGCGAGCAAATCGTCGAAGGAAAACATCCGCTGCTGCAACAGCCACGCGACGGCGGACCCCGTCGCGCCGAGGGGGACCTCCGATCGATCGATGACCGCCACGAACCCCTCGGGCTTGCGGGCGACGCGGCCCCGCTTGGCCGTCGAATAGAATTGCGGCCGCTTGAGTGCCGGCAGTTCGAAGTTTGCCGGCGCACTTCTGAAGCTGCGCTGATGGTTCAGCACATCGATCGCAAAGGACGGCGAGCTGATCAGCCGGTCGATATGTCGGGACAGTTGACCCAGATGCTCCTTCAACGCCGCGGCGTCGTTGGCGTCCGGCAGGTACGCTCTGAACGCACTCTCCGATGTCGCAGCGGTCTCCAGGAGTTTGAACAGCGAGAGCCCGTTCGGCGGTTTGACCCAGTACGTCACGTGAAGCGACGCGTCGTCGCCCGTAACAGCGTCGTGATACTGGCCGCGCGGCAGATAGAGAATGTCGCCGGGCTTCATGACCACTTCGAACAGCAACTTGCCACGACTGTCGATCAACCACTTCTCGGCCTCATCGCCGGGCGGCACCGGCGCGATCGGATTGTCAGCCCGGGCCTCGTAAACATGCCAGAGCTTCTCGCCTTCGGCCTGATAGGCGAAGACGTCGTGCAAATCGAAGTGCGTGCTGAACGCCTGGATGTGCTTGAACGAACAATAGACGTTGGCGCCGGCACTCGCGCCGAACTCCCGTTGCAGCAGTCGCGAGATCGCCGCGACCTCCGGGCTTACGCGATGGATGTGGTTGGCGACGAGGCTCGCTCCAAAGCCCAGCAACGCCTTGACTTTACGCGGATCGGCGGGCGCCTTGCCGCCGTCGGCAACATCGGAAACGTCGCAATAGTTTTCCCGGAGCGCCAGGCGGCTTTTGTAGAAGACCTTCAGCGTCTCTTCGTTCCAATAAGGCGATATTCCCAAGATCTCGTTGAAGCGCGGCCATGGCAGCGGGTTGTCGAGCGCGCGGCCGTTCGCGCGAATGTGGAGCGGCTTCTTTCCATAGTACTTCGCTTTGAATTCGACAGGGTCGAACGGCGCGATGAAATCGGCGAAGGTGACCATGCGGTTTGATATCATCCGCGCATCCCAAGGTCGAGCAAACGGCCAATCGAAGCGTCCTTCACCATGAACGCCTAACGCGCCTCGAGGTCCGCGAGATACGCGCGAACTTGGTCGAGATGCTTGGCGTAGTGGTGCCAGCGTCCCGACGCACGCTGGTAGAGCGGCTCGCGAACCTGCCAGACGCTCTCCGTCCTGACGGGGTTTTTCGTTCGATGGAACGACAAGCAGGCATCGTCCCACTCCAAACCGCAGAACGCGAGCAGGCGTTCGGCGACCGGTCGCGGGTCGCGGACGAACTCATCGTAGTCGAAGTCAAAAATGTCCGGACCAAACAGCGACTTCCAGTGCGTCGTCAGCCGGCGGTATTGGCGGTAGTAGTGCGCCGTGTCCATCAGATCGAGCGCATACGGCATGCCGTGATCAAGATGGAGAAAATAGACGGACAAGCAGTTGTCCAGCGGATTACGCACGGTGTTCACGATGCGCGCGTTCGGGAACAGAGCCTTGATCAGGCCGACATAGAGGAAATTGTCCGGACGCTTGTCGGTGAGGCGTTTGGCGGACGGAAACATCTGGGCCACGCGGTTGCGATACCGCTCTGCCGCGTTCGCCAGCTTGGCCGTGGACGCCTGCGCCATCGCAGCCGGAAAGGGCGCGAAGTCGGAGTGCGCCAGTGCCGGGATCAGGTTGAGTTCGCCTCCCGACGTGACGTTCGGATGGCTTGCCAGCACCTGCTCCACCAATGTCGAGCCCGAGCGGAACATGCCGCAAATGAAGATGGGCGCTTCCGTCGTTGACGTCTCCCGGGCCTGAGCGCTGCTCGGAAACGCTTTCATGATATCGTCGATGTAGCGTTCGTGGCGCCTTTGGTCGTAGGGCGCCATTCGGACGGCACTCTGGCGGCTGCACCGATTGGCGGCGGCAAAGGCTTCGAAGGCGTCGTCGTAGGCCGCGCAATCGTTCAGGATCTTGCCTAGGGCAAATCCGAGGCTCGCCTTATCGTCGGGCGCGGCGGCCACCGAGATCGCCTGCCGAAGATCGTCGACAAGCGGGTCTTGCGCGCTCTGCGCCGACCTCAGGCTGGCGAAGCGGGCCAACGCTTCGTGGCAACGTCGATCGTGCGTCAGAATCCGCTCATAGAGCGCCAGCGCCGCATTCTTATTTCCGTGCTGTTCCCTCAGATTAGCGAGATTGAGAAGCGCGGGGACATAGTTCGGATTGAGTTTCAGCGCGGTCTCAAGTTCGGCCTCGGCCTCGGCGTCACGTCGGAGATGGTCGGAGTAGATGACGCCGCGGTTGAGGTGGACCTCCTCAGGCGAAGACGCGCCGCGATCCAGAGCTTGCCGATAGGACGCCAGGGCTTCGTCGAAGCGGCCCAACTGACGCTGAATCAACGCTAGGTTGTACCAACTGTCGGGCAAATCCGGCCATTTCGTCAATAGGCCGGCATAGACGGCCGCTGCCTCAGGGAGCCTGCCGCGGAGGCGGAAGTCTTCCGCCTGGCGGATATAGGGCTGAGCTGGATGGCGTCGCGTCACGGGCGAATTCCGATGGCTTGACCAGACCTAATCAAGGGCTTAGCTGCCAATAAGACTAACTTTTTTGGCCTGCCGATTTCTTCATCGCCCTACTGTTGCACATAGCGTGACAACAGAGTGACACTAACCGGACAATTGGATACTTCACGTCCCGTTTGACACGATTTTCGGCCGATTTGGCACGGTGAATTAATTGACTCGGGCCAGTTAGGGCACTTACGGTTGTGCCAGTGCGGACTGGGGCCAGACTCGGCATGGGGGCCGAGGGTGGAGTCCGTTAGGGGTTATGGGGGGCGAGATGGGGAAAATCCGGTCAGAAACCGGCGTCAATCCGTCCTTCCGGGCTCAAACATGAGACCTGTTGACAAGAGGGATGGTGGTCGTGCGCAGCGAGTCTAAACAATACGCAACGTTTCGTAATCTTTTGTTCATGGGCGGCGCCGCTTCGGCACTGTCCATCGGCTTGGCGCCGGCGGCCTTTGCTCAGGACGAAGCCGAAACCGTCGAGAAGGTGACGGTTACGGGTACTCGCATCCCGCAAAAGAACCTGGTCACGACCAGCCCGGTGACGCAGGTCACCTCAGAGGACGTCGACACCCAGGGCGTGACGCGACTTGAGGACCTCGCCAACGAACTTCCTCAAGTCTTCGCCGCGCAAAACTCGACGGTCTCGAACGGTGCGACCGGCAGCGCCAACATCAACCTGCGCGGCCTCGGTTCGGCCCGTACGCTGGTTTTGATCAACGGTCGTCGCTTGCCCTACGGCAACCCCTTCAACTCTGCGGGTGACGTCAACGGGATCCCGAGCCAACTTGTCGACCGCGTTGAAGTGCTGACGGGCGGCGCTTCGGCCGTTTACGGTTCGGACGCGCTGTCGGGCGTCGTCAACTTCATCATGCGGAAGGACTACGAGGGCGTGAATATCGACGCCCAGTACGGATACTACTCGCACCACAACGACTTTGACGGGACGGGCAACTTGCGTGCGGTCATCGCTGCTCGCGCAGCGACGAACCCGGCGCAGTTCCAATTGCCGCCCGATGACGTCGATGACGGTATCTCCAAGCAGATCACCGGCGTGATGGGCGTGAGCAACTCGGACGGGACCGGCAACATCACGGCGTATATCGGCTACCGGTCGAACGACCAGATCCTGCAGCGGGACCGCGACTATTCGGCTTGCGCACTTGGCAACCAGAACGCGGCTGGCAACTGGACGTGCGGCGGTTCGTCGACGTCCTACGCAGGCCGCTTCACCGACTTCGCCGGCGGATACGATTTCACGATCGATATCCCGACGAATGTGGCTAGGCCCTTCAGCGCCGCGCTGGATCAATACAACTACGGGCCGCTCAACTTCTACCAGCGTCCGGACGAGACCTACACGCTCGGCGCGTTCATGCACTATCAGATCGACGAGCAGGTCGAAGCTTACTTGGACATCATGTTCTCCGACTATTCGTCGATTTCGCAGATCGCCCCGTCGGGCGACTTCTTCAGCACCAACACCATCAATTGCGGTAACCCGTACTTGAACGGCGCCGCGGGCGCGGGCGCGTTCTCGGCCGCGCAGTTGTCGGCGATGGGCTGTACGCCTGCGGCGATTGCCTCGAATTTGGTCGTTCCGATGTATATCGGCCGTCGCAATGTCGAAGGCGGCGGGCGTCAACAGGATCTGGGCTTCGAGACCTACCGTATGTCCGGCGGGTTCCGCGGCGAAGTGGTGCCCGGTTTGGATTACGACCTGGCGTTGCAATACTCGAAGGTCCGTTACAATCAGACCTATTTGAACGACTTGTCGGTCACGCGTCTGAACCGTTCGCTCAATGTCGTCAATACTGGGCCTGACGGCATCCTGGGCAACGCCGACGACGCGCCGATCTGTCAAGCAACGCTTAACGGCACCGACCCGAACTGCGTGCCTTGGAACATCTTCCAGATCGGTGGCGTGACGCAGGCGGCGATCGACTACCTCAACGTGCCGCTGTTCCAACGCGCGACACTCGATCAGCGCGTCGCTACGTTTGCGATGAATGCCGATCTCGGCACTTGGGGCGTGAAGAGCCCCTGGGCGGAGAGCCCGGTGCAAGCCGTGCTCGGTGCTGAGTGGCGCCGCGACTATCTGACGTCCGTGACGGACGAGAACTTCGCGACTGGCAACGCTTCGGGTCAGGGCGGCCCGACGATCGGATTGACGGGCTCGGTGGACGTGGCCGAATACTTCGGCGAAATGCAGGTTCCGCTGCTCGAGGATCAAGAGTTCGCCAAGCTGGTCTCGATCGACTTCGCTTATCGGTATTCGGACTACGACAGTGGTACGACGACCGACACGTGGAAGATCGGCGCGGAGTGGGCGCCTACGGACGACATTCGCTTCCGCGCGAGCAAGCAGCGTTCGGTAAGGGCGGCGAACATCATCGAGTTGTTCACTGCGCAGGGCTTCAATCTGTTCGACATGGACGACGATCCTTGCGACCTGAACGACCCCGCTACGGACGGCACGGCGCCGGTCGCGGCTTGCCAAGGTGTCAACCCGTGGCAGGTCACGGCGGCGCAGGCCACGGCCGGGGGCTTGAACAGCCCGGCGGGCCAGTACAACTTCCTGCAGGGCGGCAATACAGCGCTCAGCCCAGAAATCGGCGACACCAAGACGATCGGCTTTGTCTTCACGCCGACGTTCTTCGACAACTTCGTCTTGTCGGTCGACTGGTTCAACATTGAGATCGCAGACACGATCTCGACGACGGGTGCGGTCAACACGATCAACGCCTGCTACTTCGGCGGCGATCTTGCTTCGTGTAATCGCATTGTGCGTAACGCGGGTACCGGCCAGCTGTGGATCGGTACGGGCCGCGTTGAGGACTTGAACACCAATATCGGTAGCCTCGAGACGACGGGCGTGGACATCAACGCGCAGTACAGGTTCGACCTCGACGACGTCGGTATGGACGGTTCGGGCGGCATGAGGCTCGAATTGATCGGCACGTGGCTCGACGAGATCATCACGGATCCCGGGATCCAGACCGGCGCGTCGCCCTACGATTGCGCAGGCCTGCACTCCGGCCGGTGTAATGCGTCGGTTTCGCCGGTCAACCCGGAATGGCGCCACCGGTTCCGCGCCACCTGGCAGACACCGTGGGATGCCGACCTGAACGTCACGTGGCGTTACTACGGGTCAGTGACCAAGGACGGCGGGGCGCCGAACGAGCTCGAGTACGAGTTCGATGCCGAGAACTACTTCGATATCTCGGCTTCGATCGGGCTGCCGCTCAATTCGCGGCTTCGTCTGGGCATGAACAATGTGTTCGACAACGACCCGCCTGTTTCGGATACCGTGGGTACGACCGGCAACGGCAATACGTATCCTCAGATCTACGAGGCGCGCGGCCGCTGGATGTTCATGGGCCTCGCCGTCGACATGTAATTGTCGGCGAACGATTAACACACTTCGGCGGCAGGCCTCGGCCTGCCGCTTTTTTTTGCTATGCTGGAACGGCAGCGAAAGCTCGTTCCATGGCGTCATCCGCGGCAGACATCCGGCCTTTGATCGGGCGTGCGACGGCGCTTGCGCGGGCGGGCCGAACAGACGAGGCGGCGTCGGTTTTCCGTGACGTCGTGCGACACGATCCCAATGCCGTCGAGGCCCTCAGCTTCCTGGGCGGTTTGGCCTTTCAAGCGCGGCGCTATCCGGAGGCGATCGCCTCATACGAGCGGTGTGTCGCCCTCCGCCCCGCTCACGCCGAGTTTCATTTCAACCTGGGCACGGCGCGCGAACAGGCGGGTGACCTGGAGGGCGCGATCGACGCCTATCTGAGGGCTTTTCGCATCAACCCGCGCGACGCCCGGCCAGCGCTTTTCGCGGGCGCCGCGCTGGAGGCCGCCGGTCGCCGGGAGGATGCCGCCATTGTGTTCTCGCTCGGCGATGATGCGGATCTGACAACGCGCACGGCGAAAGACGCCCCGCGTGTCCACCCGGAAATCCGGCGGCGTTCGGCGACAGCCGACCGCATGCTGCGAGAGACAATGACCAGCCTTCACGCGCGAACCGTCGATGAGATCGAGCATGAAATGACTGCGCAGAAGGGCTTTGCCTCCGACCTGTCGCGCGTGCGCAACGCCATTTGGGCTCAAACGCATGC
>QKCS01000008.1 GCA_003246795.1 Alphaproteobacteria bacterium | reverse complement strand
GTCGCTCGCCGGCGAGGAGGCGGCCGACGTCGCGATCATCGGCGGCGGGTATTGCGGGTTGTCGGCGGCCTATCATTTGGCGCGCGCGGGGATCGAGGCGCGCGTCCTCGAAGCCGGCGATATCGGCTGGGGCGCGTCGGGGCGCAACGGCGGGTTCTGCGGCATAGGAGGCACGTGGCTGGGGCCGGACGAGCTCAAAGAAATCTACGGCGAGGACGAAGCGCTGGCGCTTGGGCGCGCGCTGATCGCTTCGGTCCGGCTCGTCGACGAACTGACCCGCGAAGAGGGCATCGATGTCAAACGCCAAGGCGACGGAATCTGGACCTTCGCGCACAAGCCGTCGCGCATGACGGAACTAGAAACGACGGCCGCTTTCTTGCGCGAACTCGGCGTCGAGGCGCGCCTCGTGACGAAGTCCGCATTCGAGCGCGAGGTCTTCGCGTCGCCCGAACAATTCGGCGCGCTGCACGAGCCCGTCGGGTTCGGGCTCAATCCCCTCGCCTATTGCCTCGGGCTTGCGCACGCTGCCGAGCGGCGCGGGGCGCGCCTGCATGCGCGCTCGCGCGTGACCGCCTGGCGCAGCGAGGACGGGATGCACCGGCTTGTCGCGGGCGGCGGGAGCGTGCGCGCGCGGCGCGTGATCCTGGCGACCGGCGGGTGGTTGCCGGACGAGTTGCATCCGGCCTTCCGGGCGCGCCTGGTGCCGGCTTTGTCGAACATCATCGCGACGCGGCCGTTGAGCGCGGACGAGCTTGCCGCGCAGTCCTGGCGGACCGAGGCGCCGGCCGCAAACACGCGCGCGCTGCTCGCCTATCTGCGCATGACGCCGGACAAGCGGCTGCTCTTCGGCGGACGCGGCGACACGACGGGATCGCCCGCGGGCGGGCGCGGGATGAAGCGATCGCTGCAACGCTATCTCGCGCGATTGTTTCCCGCGTGGCGCGATGTGGAGATCACGCATTCTTGGCGCGGCTTTATTTCGGCGACGATGCGGCTTGCGCCGGCGATCGGCGAACTGCGCGACGACCCCAGCGTTTCGTTCGCGTTCGGCTGTCACGGCAACGGCGTGGCGCTCATGAGCTGGGCCGGGCGCGAACTCGCGCATCGGATCGCGGGCAACGCAGGCGAACTCCCGGCGCCGATGCGCGGCTTGCCGCGGGCGGTTCCGCTGCCCTCGCTTCGCCGATGGCAGCTTCGCATGATGCTCGCGCGCGCCTGGGTCGAGGACGCGTATGGCTGATCAAGGCTTGCCGGTGCTGACGAACGCGGCGTAGCGGGCGACTTGCTCCGCGAGCACGCCGTCCACGGCCGCCGATATCTCGGCGAAGTCCTTGTCGTCGCGGCCGCCTACGTCGTAGTGTAGCGTGACCGTCGTCTTGCCGGCGTTGTTCGCGAAACTCACCGTCATCGAACCGGCAACGCCTATGAATTGAAGCGGTCCGAGTCCGCCGGCGAAGACCAGCATCCCACCGGGGTTGGCATGGATGACCTCCATGTGCTTCACGCCACCGCCGTCCGGCAGCTTTTCGCACCAGCAGCCGCCGGGCGAGGCGTCGACCGTCATATTCGCGGCATCGCCCGAGAATGAATGGTCGCTACTCCACCAAGCGCCGACATTCACGAAGGCGTCGTAGGCTTTGCGCGCGTCGGCTGCGAGTTCCGCTTTGTGCTCGACGACGAAGCCTGTTGGGCCCTTGGTCAAAACCTTGGCTTCTGCGCCGATTGCCGACGCCAAGAGCGAAAGCGCGGCTAGAATTCCCATCCGCATTTTGTGTCCCCTCCCCTATCGGTCGCGCGGGATCAGGCGAATCCCGGCAAGCGAAGGATGGTGGGCGATGACGGACTCGAACCGCCGACATCATCGGTGTAAACGATGCGCTCTACCAACTGAGCTAATCGCCCGGCGCCTCAGATAGCAGAGGGCCACTGGCCCCGCAAAAAACAAGGGCGCAGATCGGCGATCCGCGCCCTTGTTCTACCCGGCCCTTTCGGACCGAATTCTTACCCGTTGACCGCGTCCTTGAGTTGCTTGCCGGCGCGGAACTTCGGCTGGCGCGAAGCGGGAATCTTGATCTCCTCGCCCGTGCGCGGGTTGCGCCCCGTGCCGGCCTTGCGCGTCGTCACGACGAAAGTGCCGAAGCCGACGAGGCGGACCTCGTCACCGCCCTTCAGCGTGTTCGTGATGATATCCAAGGTTGCATCGATGATCTTCTCGGCCTCGGCCTTCGGCACCGTCGTCTTGTCGGCGACTGCCGCGACCAGATCGTTCTTGTTCATGTGTCCTCGCGGGTTTCGGTTTGGAGGTGACGGAAAACGGGCGGTTTTGCCCGCAAACTCGGGGCCGGACTGTAAGGGCTGCCTGTTGCCTGTCAAAGGAAATCCGCAGATTTCCGCGCAAAATGACGGGAGAACGCAATCGGGGCCAGCGGATTAACTCCGCCGGCCCCTGTTTTTCTCAGCTTTCGCCATATTGCTCAATTTTTGGGCGCGCTTAATGTGCGACCACACCCTCATGATCGTCCGACTCAGACTTGGGCCGCCGCTGGTGGTCGTCTGGCGGCTCTTCCCACGTCACGGCCGTCGGCACGCGGACCAATGCCTTGGAAAACACCTCCTCGACGGTCGATACCGGGACGATCACTAGGCCCTTGCGAACGTTGTCCGGGATGTCGGCCAAGTCCTTTTCGTTATCGGCCGGGATGAGCACGGTCTTGATGCCCGCGCGCAGGGCCGCCAGCAGCTTTTCCTTAAGACCGCCGATCGGGAGAACGCGGCCGCGGAGCGTCACCTCCCCCGTCATCGCCACATCGCGACGAACCGGGATACCCGTGAGCACCGAGACGATCGCCGTGGTCATGGCTACGCCGGCCGACGGACCGTCCTTCGGGGTCGCGCCTTCCGGCACGTGGACGTGGATGTCGCGCTTGTCGAAGGTCGGCGGGATGACGCCGATCGACGTCGCGCGCGAGCGGACGAAGGAGCGCGCCGCGTCGATCGATTCCTTCATCACGTCGCCGAGCTTGCCCGTCGCCTGCATGCGACCCTTGCCGGGCAGCATGACGGCTTCGATCGTGAGCGTTTCGCCGCCGACTTCCGTCCAGGCCAAGCCCGTGACGACGCCGACCGCGTCCTCGCCCTCCATCTCGCCGAAACGGAACTTGCGCACGCCAGCGTATTTTTCGAGGTTCTTGGACGTGATGGTGACGGATTTCGCCTTCTTCGAGACGATTTCGCGCACGGCCTTGCGCGCCAAATTCGCTAGTTCGCGCTCCAGATTGCGTACGCCCGCTTCGCGCGTGTAATAGCGGATCAGGTCGCGCAGGCCGGCATCGTTGATCGACCACTCGCCGTCCTTCAGCGCATGCGCCTCGACCTGCTTCGAGATCAGGTGACGCTTTGCGATTTCGACCTTCTCGTCCTCCGTGTAGCCGGCGATGCGGATGATCTCCATGCGGTCCATCAACGGCTGCGGCATGCGCAGCGAGTTGGCGGTCGTCAGGAACATCACGTCCGACAGGTCGAAATCGACTTCGAGATAGTGATCGTTGAACGTCGCGTTCTGTTCGGGGTCCAGGACCTCGAGCAGGGCCGACGACGGATCGCCACGCCAGTCGGCGCCGAGCTTGTCGATCTCGTCGAGCAAGAACAGCGGATTGGCGGACTTCGCCTTCTTCATGCCCTGGATGACCTTGCCGGGCATCGAGCCGATATACGTGCGGCGGTGTCCCCGGATCTCGGCCTCGTCGCGCACACCGCCCAAGGACATGCGCACGAACTCGCGGCCCGTGGCGCGCGCGATCGACTTGCCGAGCGACGTCTTGCCGACGCCGGGCGGACCGACGAGACACAAGATCGGACCGCGCAAGCGGCCGGCGCGCTGCTGCACCGCCAAATATTCGAGAATGCGCTCTTTGACCTTCTCGAGCCCAAAGTGATCCTCATCGAGAATGCGCTCGGCCGCAGCCATGTCTTTCTTGACGCGGCTCTTCTTGCCCCAGGGCAGCGAGAGCATCCAGTCGAGGTAGTTCCGCACGACGGTTGCTTCAGCCGACATCGGCGACATCTGGCGCAGCTTCTTCAGCTCGGCCATCGCCTTGTCGTGAGCTTCCTTCGACAGCTTCGTCTTCTTGACGCGCTCTTCGAGCTCGCCCAGTTCGTCGCGCTGTTCCTCGCCTTCGCCGAGTTCCTTCTGAATCGCTTTCAACTGTTCGTTCAGGTAGTACTCGCGCTGCGTCTTCTCCATCTGGCGCTTCACGCGCGTGCGGATCTTGCGTTCGACCTGAAGGACGCTCATCTCGCCCTCCATCAACGCGAAAACCTTTTCAAGGCGCTGGCCGACGGCGGTCATCTCCAGCATGGCTTGCTTGTCCGGAATCTTTACCGTGATGTGCGAAGCTATGACGTCAGCGAGCTTCGACGGGTCCGTGATCTGCTGGACCTCGGCTTGCGACTCCGGCGGGATCTTCTTGTTCAGCTTCAGATAGTTCTCGAACTGCGTCGAGACCGAGCGCACCAAGCCCTCGAGTTCCTCGTTCTCGCCCACTTCGTCGGGCAGAAGTTCGGCTTCGACCTGAAAGAACTGTTCGTTCGGCAAGAAGCGCTTGATGCGGGCCCGCTGCTTGCCCTCGACCAGCACCCGTACCGTTTGGTCGGGCAGCTTCAAGAGCTGCACTACCGACGCCAACGTGCCGATCGTGTAGATATCGCCTTCGCTCGGCTCGTCCTGCGCAGGGTTCTTCTGCGTGACGAGCAGGATTTGTTTTTCCTCAAGGCCTACGTCCTCGAGCGCGCGAACGGATTTCTCGCGGCCCACGAACAAGGGCACGATCTTGTGAGGGAAAACGACGATGTCGCGCAGCGGCAATACCGGAAACACCTGCGGCGCGCCGCCTTCGTCGTTCGTGCTCTGCATTCTCAACCTGCCTTTCGATGGCGTGGCGCCAACGCGGACTTCGATCGGCCGACGGAGGAGGACGTGTCGGGCGGCTGCGAATCCGGCGTGACGCCGAAATACTAACGAACGAGAGAAGTGGAGGCGAGAGACCTTCCCTTCAAGGGCTTGTCACAACCGCGGTTTCGCGCCCAGGTTGGCGGCTCAAGACGCGGCCGAAGTGGTCTCGGTGCGCTTGTCGGCGTAGATCAAGAGCGGCCGCGCCCTACCCTCGGCGACTTCGCCGTTGATCACGACCTCCGACACGCCGCGCATGCCCGGCAGATCGAACATCGTGTCGAGCAGAATGCTTTCCATGATCGAGCGGAGGCCGCGGGCGCCCGTCTTGCGCGCGATGGCCTTGCGCGCGATGGACTTGAGCGCGTCGTCGGAGAATGTGAGCGCGATGCCTTCCATGTCGAACAGGCGCTGATACTGCTTCACCAGCGCGTTCTTCGGCCTGGTCAGGATCGTCATCAACGCGTCGATGTCCAAGTCCTCCAGCGTCGCCAAGACCGGCAAGCGGCCGACGAATTCCGGGATCAGACCGAACTTCAAGAGATCTTCCGGTTCGATCTCGCGCAGGATCGCGCCCGTACCGCGATCGTCCGGGGACTGAACGTCCGCGCCGAAACCGATCGACGAACCGCGGCCGCGCGCCGAGATGATGCGATCAAGGCCGGCGAAGGCGCCGCCGCAGATGAACAGGATGTTAGTCGTGTCGACCTGCAGGAATTCCTGCTGCGGGTGCTTGCGGCCGCCTTGCGGGGGAACGCTGGCCACCGTGCCTTCCATGATCTTGAGCAGCGCCTGCTGCACGCCTTCGCCCGAGACGTCCCGCGTGATCGACGGGTTGTCGGACTTGCGGCTGATCTTATCGACCTCGTCGATGTAGACGATGCCGCGCTGCGCCCGCTCGACGTTGTAGTCGGCGGACTGAAGAAGCTTGAGAATGATGTTTTCGACGTCCTCGCCCACGTAACCGGCTTCGGTCAGCGTGGTGGCGTCGGCCATCGTGAAGGGGACGTCGAGGATGCGCGCAAGCGTCTGGGCGAGCAGCGTCTTGCCGCACCCCGTCGGGCCGATCAGCAGGATGTTCGACTTCGCGATTTCGACTTCGCCGTTCTTCGTCTGATGGCTGAGGCGCTTGTAGTGATTGTGGACCGCGACCGAGAGGACCTTCTTGGCGTGGTCCTGGCCGATCACATAGTCGTCGAGCACCTTGCGGATGTCGGTCGGCGTGGGCACGCCGTCGCGCGACTTGACCAACGACGTCTTGTTCTCTTCACGGATGATGTCCATGCAGAGTTCGACGCACTCGTCGCAAATGAAAACCGTCGGGCCCGCAATGAGCTTGCGGACCTCGTGCTGGCTCTTCCCGCAGAACGAGCAGTACAGCGTGTTCTTGGAGTCACTGCCGCTCTTGCTCATAGTGTCATCCCTCCAGCAGCCCGATAACCGTACTCCGAAAACCGTGCCGTTTCTGGCCAGGCGCCCGGTCTAGTCCCAGTGAAGCCAAACGCGTGCCGAATCCCCTTCGCGCCCGCCCTCCAAGGACAATTCGAGCATGCTAGACGGCCACGGATCAAGAATTCATTAATCGCGGGTGTAGCCTACAAATGGCGCAATCTGACCGTGAATCAATCGGTCCGACCCGGTTCCAGACCGACGGGGCGCTTGGTGAATACCTGGTCAATGAGGCCGAAGGTTTTTGCCTCTTCGGCGGTCAGGAAGTAGTCACGATCCAAGGCCTTTTCAATCGCTTCAACAGGTTGGCCGGTGTGGTTCGCGTAGATGCCATTCAGGCGCTTCTTAAGCTTGATGATCTCCTGGGCGTGACGCGCAATATCAGTCGCCTGTCCCTGAGCGCCGCCTGAAGGTTGATGCAACATGACGCGCGAATTCGGCAGGGCGAAGCGTTGACCTTTTTCCCCAGCGCAAAGGAGCAAAGACGCCGCGGATGCGGCCTGGCCGATGCACAGCGTCGCCACGGGGGGACGGATGTACTGCATGGTGTCGTAAATCGCCAAACCCGCCGTCACCAACCCGCCGGGCGAGTTGATGTACATCCAGATTTCCTTCTTCGGGTTCTCGGCCTCTAGGAACATCAGCTGCGCGGTCACCAGCGTTGCGATCCCCTCGTCGATCGGGCCGGAAACGAAGATGATCCGCTCTTTCAGCAGGCGCGAGTAAATGTCGTAAGCGCGCTCGCCCCGCGACGTCTGTTCGACCACGTACGGCATGAAGAAATTCGCGGATTCGCGCAGCTTGATCATGACTTTACCTTCTGATCCGGCAGGGGCCGGCGCTGATGGATCTAGTTCGCGTTCAAGATCTTGGCCAGATCGTCAGGATCCTTAAAGAGATCCTCCCGAC
>QKCS01000150.1 GCA_003246795.1 Alphaproteobacteria bacterium | reverse complement strand
CGAAAAGATCATGGCGCGCGCCCCGCCATGAACAGCGTCAGCGCCTTCAAGTCCTCATCCGTGCAGTCCATGCACGATCCGCGCGGCGGCATCGCCTTGAACCCGTCGCGCGCGTGGACGACGAGCGTGTCGATCCCTTGTTCGAAGCGCGCGTCCCACGCCGCCTTGTCGCCGGTCAGCGGCGCCTTCGATTCCAAAACCACGTGGCACGCCTTGCACGACCGTCCGTACATCTCGGCAAGCCGCGCGTCGGCGGGCGTCATGCCTTCGGCCCATGCCACCTTCTGCTCCGGCGTCTCCGTGGGCCCGCACGCGACGGCAAACAGCATTAGCCCCAACGCCAACAACGCGCGCACGCGCAATCCGCTCACCCTCACCTCCCCGCGAAGTGCATCGACTGCCTTCTATCACCCGGCCCCGAATGAGGCGAAAGCACATCTCCCCACTTCGTCATGGTCGGGCTTGACCCGGCCATGACGAAGTGGGGAGAGCACCGCTTTCCGCCGCTTCATCCCGTTCACTGACAATTTGTCAGTTTAAAGTATCCATGCTACCGTCCCGGCCGCCAAGCCGTTGCCATTGGGAGCGAACGCCGCATGTCGCCTGAACACTTCGATGTCCTGATCATCGGCGCCGGCCTCAGCGGAATTGATGCCGGGTGGCATCTGACCAAGTTCGCGCCCAAGAAGTCGTTTGTGATTTTGGAGAACCGTGAGCGCATCGGCGGCACGTGGGATCTCTTCCGTTATCCGGGCATCCGCTCGGACAGCGACATGCTGACCATGGGCTATCGCTTCCGCCCGTGGACGCACCAGAGCGCGATCTCGCCGGGCGAGGCGATCCGCGAATACGTCACCGAGACGGCGAAGGACGCGGGCGTCGACAAGCACATCCGCTTCCGCAACAAGGTCGCGCGCGCGTCGTGGGATTCCGCGACCGCGCGCTGGACGGTCGAGGCGGAGAAGCGCGACGCGTCGGGGCGCGCGGAGACGGTCACCTACACGGCGAACTTCATCTTCTCCTGCGCCGGCTACTACCGCTACAGCGAAGGCTACACGCCGGAGTTCAAGGGCCGCGAAAACTTCAAGGGCCAGATCGTCCACCCGCAGCATTGGCCGGAGAGCCTCGACTACGCCGGCAAACGCATCGTCGTGATCGGTTCGGGCGCGACCGCGGTGACGCTCGTCCCCAATCTCGCGAAGACCGCGCACGTGACGATGCTGCAGCGCTCGCCCACCTACTACGTCTCGCGGCCCGAGAAGGACGCGATGGCGAACGTCCTGCGCAAGTTCCTGCCCGCATCGTGGGCCTATGCGATCCCGCGCTGGCGCAACATCATCCTGCAGCGCTTCTTCTTCAACCGCGCGCGGCAGAAGCCCGAGCAGGTGAAGGAATTCCTGATCAAGGGCGTGAAGGATCTGCTGCCCGACGGCTACGACGTCGCCACGCACTTCACGCCGAAATACAATCCGTGGGATCAGCGCCTGTGCCTGGTGCCCGACGCCGACATGTTCGACGCGATCAAGGAAGGCCGCGCCGAGGTCGTGACCGACCACATCGACACGTTCACCGAAAAAGGCATCAAGCTGAAAAGCGGGCGCGAACTCGAAGCCGACATCATCGTGACCGCGACGGGCCTTCAGCTCGAAGTCATGGGCGGCATGGAGGTCGCGGTCGACGGCCGCAAGGTCGATTTCGGCGAGACCTTCACCTACAAGGGCCTGATGTATTCGGGCGTGCCGAACCTGGCAAGCGTCTTCGGCTACACGAACGCGAGCTGGACGCTGCGCGCCGACCTCATCTGCGAATGGGTCACGCGCCTCTTGAACAAGATGGACGAAAAGGGCGTCCAGATCGCGACCCCCACGCTTGCCGACCCGAACATGAAGCCCGAACCCTGGCTCGACTTCTCGTCGGGCTACGTGGTGCGCGCGGTCGCCATGCTGCCGAAGCAAGGCCCGAAGGCCCCTTGGCGCCAGAACCAGAACTACTTCACCGACATCAAAGAAATGCGCAAAGCCCCGATCGAGGACGAAGCGCTGGTGTTCTCGAAGGCGACGGCTGGCGCCAAGCCGGTGCTTGCGCGGGCGGCGGAGTAAATCTTTGAAGAGCCCAAGGGCATATCGCGTGCAGTTCGGATTTTCGACAATCGCAACTGCCCGACATTCAACAAGCCCGGGATCGACGCGTTTCTGGCGCTGTACGGAACGGCCTACGAACAGGTCCTGAGGGAAGGTGCTCCGCCTCGAGTTCGGCGGCATGCACAGTGAGGGCGTAGCAAACCGGACCTAGGCCGCCGCCGCCTTCGGCAACTCTTCGAGCGCGCCCAGGAACCGGTCGCAGAACGCCTTCGCCGACGACGCGCGCACCTTGGCGAGCAGGGCCTGGTGGCGTTCCTTGCGCTCGTCGAGGGGCATGGTCAGCGCCTTGTGCAGCGCCTCGGTGATCGAATCCGCGTCGTGCGGATTGATGATGATCGCCTCCGTCATCTCCTCAGCCGCGCCCGCGAATTCGGAGAGGATGAGCACGCCGGGGTCGTCCGGCGGCTGGGCGGCAACGAACTCCTTGGCGACGAGGTTCATCCCGTCGCGCAGCGGCGTGACGAGCCCGACGCGCGCGACGTTGTAGAAGCCGGCGATCGTGTTGCGCGCCATCGGCCGCGTGATGTAGCGCAAGGGCACCCAGTCGTAGTCGCCGAACTTGCCGTTCACCTCGCCCGCGGCCCGGTCGAGCTCGCGCTTCAGCTCCTGATAGCTGACCACGTCCTCGCGCGAGCGCGCGGCGACCTGCAGATAGCTGACCTTGCCGCGGTGTTCTTCGTAGCGTTCGAGCAGGCGCGAAAACCCTTCGACGCGGTTGGGCAGCCCCTTCGTGTAGTCGAGCCGGTCGACGCCGATGATGAAGGCGCGCCCGGCCAGGCTTTCGATCAGGCGTAGCGTGTCCTTCGCCTTGGCCGCGCGCATCGCGATCTTGGCGAACGCATCCGCGTCAATCCCGATGGGACAGGCAAGCGGCAGGACGCTGTGCCCCTTCACCTTCACCGGTTTGCCGGGCTCGGCCTCGTAACCCATCATGCGGCGCAGGCAATCGCGGAAGTCGCCGGTGTGGCGCTCCGTCTGGAAGCCGACGACGTCGTAATTGCAAAGCTCTTTCAGCGTCTCGACCGCGTTAGGCAGCGTTTCCAAGAGGCTCGCCGGCACGAACGGCACATGCAGGAAGAAGCCGATCCGGTTCTTGACGCCGAGCTTCCTGAGGATGCGCGCGAGCGGGATCAGGTGATAATCGTGCACCCAGATCAGGTCGTCGTCCTTCAAGAGCGGCTTGAGCGCGTGCCCAAACGAGCGGTTGACGTCGACATAGGCCTCGTAGTCCGCCCGCTCGAACGTGACCATGCCGGGCCGGAAGTGCAAAAGCGGCCACAGCGTCGAGTTCGCGTAGTTGACGTAGAAGTGCTCGTAGTCGTCCTTCGAAAGGTCGATCGTCGCATAGTCGACGCCTTTGGCGGTGACGACCCTGGGCGTGAGCAGCGTCTCCTTCGCGATCGACCCGCTCCACCCGAACCAAAGGTCGCCGGGCTTGATCGCGTCGGCGAGCGCGACCGCCAAGCCGCCCGCGGCCGGCCCTTCGACGCCCGGCTTCGGCACCCGATTCGAGACGATTACGACGCGCGCCACAGCGCCTCCTCCCAGCCGCACGACAGGCGCGATGCGGAATGGACCAGCCCGACGTGGGAATACGCCTGCGGGAAGTTGCCCCACAAGAGCCGGCTCTTGGGTTCGACGTCCTCGCTCAACAGGCCCACGGAATTGCGGCAGGTGATGGCGTTTTCGAACAGCTCCCGCGCCTCGTCGCGCCGCCCGGCGAGCGCCAGCGCGTCACAGTACCAGAACGTGCAGACGAGGAACGCCGTCTGCGGGTGCCCGAAATCGTCGGCCTCGTGATAGCGATAGATGAACCCGTCGCGCATCAGCCGCCGGCGCGTGACGTCGAGCGTCTTGGCGACGCGCGGATCGTCGGCCTTGAGCAGCCCGATCTCGGTGAGGAGCAGCGACGAAGCGTCGGCGACCTCGGTGTCGAGCGCGCCGGAGATCCAGCCCTCGCGCGTCGTCGCGCGCTTGAGCAGCTCGTCGCGCAACGCCTGCGCCTGCACGCGCCATTGCTGCGCGTCGGCGTGAATGCCGAGGCGCTCGGCGATCATGGCGAGCCGGTGCGCCGCCGCCCAGCACATCGCCGCCGAATAGGTGTGCGGCAGCAAGCGCCCGCGATACTCCCACGGCCCCGCGTCCGGGTCGAACGCGCGCGCGACCGCGATGTGACCCACGTCGCGCAATTGTTCATAGAGCGCCGCGTCGCCCGCGTTCGCTAGCCGGCGGTCCCAGAACATTTGCGTCGCCGTCAGGATGATCGATCCGTAGACGTCGTTTTGAACCTGCGTCGCCGCGCCGTTTCCGACGCGCACGGGCCCCATGCCCTTGTAGCCGGGCAAAGCGGGCGCCGTATTCTCCTCGAGCTCGCCGACGCCCGAGACCGGAAACAGAGGCGCAATCGTCCCGCGCCGCTCGCCCGCGAGCACCGCGTCGAGCACGAAGCGGATGAAGCCTTCCATCGTGCGCGTCGCGCCGAGCCTATTGAGCGCGGCGACCGCGAAATACGCGTCGCGCAGCCAGCAATAGCGGTAGTCCCAGTTGCGCCCGGAATCCGGCGACTCGGGGATCGACGTGGTCAGCGCCGCCACGATCGCCCCCGTATCCTCGTACGAACACAGCTTCAGCGTGATCGCCGAGCGGATGACTTCTTCCTGCCATTCGAAGGGAATCGACAGGCCGCGCGTCCACCGCCGCCAATAGGCCTCGGTCTCGGAGAAGAAGTTGTTCCAAAGCGTTTCGGGATTCTCCGGCACCGGCTCGTCCGACCCGACGTAGAGGTGGATCGGCCGGTCGAGCGCGAACTCCGTCTCCTGCGTGATATAGGAAAGCGGCATGTCGGTCGTGAGGCGAAGCGCCACCGACGATCCGACATAGCGGATGTGGTTGCTGCCGGTCGTCACCGTCGGCGCGTGCGCCCCGTAACCGAACGTCGGCCGCACGCGCACGCGGATGCGCGGCCGCCCCGACACCGGCACGATGCGCCGGACCAGGATCGGCGGATGGAACGAACGGCCGAACTTTTCGTGCCGCGGCGCAAAGTCGATGATCTTGATGTTCGACCCGTTGGTGTCCGTCCCCACCGTTTCGAGGATCGCCGTGTTGCGCAGATAGCTTTGCGACCAATAGGCCTCGCCCGTCAGCGCCACGTCCATGAACCCGCGCTCGGGCGTCGCGCCGCCGAGAAGCGCGTTGAACACCGGATCGCTGTCGATGCGCGGAAACCCGAACCAGACGTGACGCCCGTTGCGCGCGACAAGACTGGCGACGGCGCAGTTGCCCACGACGCCGAGGTCGAGCCCGTCGACCGGCGTCACAGCGCGGCCACCGTCTTGAGCCAACGCCTGACGCCGTCCGGTCCGCCGAACGACTGATGCACCTTGTAGCCGGCCCCGCCCAGCTCGACGGCCGCGCGAATGCCGTCCTCGTCGGTGATGTCGTCGCCGACGAAAACCGGCCGCCGCCCTTTAAACGGCGCGACGGTCATCAACCGCTCCACGGGCCGCGCCTTGCTCACCGTGCGCGGCCGGATCTCGAACATCATCTTGCCGTGCAGAACCTCGAACTCCTGCGCGCGCCCCGCGACAAGCCGCGCGCACAGTTCGCTGAAGAACGCCTCCTCTGCCGGCGCACGGCGGAAGTGCGCGACGACGCCGTGCGTCTTCGGCTCGATCAAGGTGCCCGGCTTGTCCGCCGCCGCCGCGTTTAGCGCCTCGACCCAGTCCGGCGGCACCTTCGCGTCGATCTCGTCCATCTGACCCGACGGCAACCGCACGGTGGCGCCGTGTTCGCCCGCGCCCGGCAGGCGCAACGGCGCCAGCAAACGATCGACCTCGCTCAGCATCCGCCCGCTCACGACCGCGAGCGCGCCGCCCAGCGCATCGAAGACGTTCGTCAAATCGACGACGAGATCGGCGGGAACGACGACGCCGTCCGGCGTCTGCGCGATGTCGAGAAGCGTGCCGTCGACGTCCAGAAACAGCGCCCAGTCCTTTTGCGGCTTGGGCGGCGTTCCCGCCGACCCCGGCCGGTTCAGGACAGACGTATCGGTCATCGCGTCACTCCTCGTCGTTTATTGTGCGCCGGGCCGACAGCGCTCGCAAGGACAGCGCGTCATGCTGCCCGTTGGACCCTCAAGGACGAGTTGCTGGAACTCGATTTTTCCGGCGGAAAACGCTCGGAACGGCGCAGAACGCGCCTCAAAAGACACCATGCCCGCCGAACACGCGATGTCAACCCTGATGTATGCTGATTCGTAAGGCGAATTGCCTGCAACACGATCATCTGTGTACAGAATATCGATGGATATAGTGCGCCGCGCGCCGAAGACAAACACGCGCTCGAACCGTCAACGAACGGTCGCCAGCGGCGCATGAGCGAATCTCTTCCCATCGAAAGCGCGCTTCCCGCGCTCAAGCGCACGCTCGCACAGAGTCGTTGCGTGGTTCTCGAAGCGCCGACCGGCGCCGGCAAGACGACGCTCGTCCCGCTCGCCTTGCGCGACGAAGCGTGGGCGGCGGGAAAGAAGATTCTCATGCTCGAACCTCGCCGCGTCGCCGCCCGCGCGGCCGCTTCGCGCATGGCGACGCTTCTGGGCGAGAAGATCGGCGACACGGTCGGCTACCGCGTCCGCCTCGACGCACGCGTCGGACCGGGGACGCGCATCGAAGTGTTGACCGAAGCGCTTCTCACGCGGCGGCTGCAAAGCGATCCGGCGCTCGAGAACGTCGCCATGGTGATCTTCGACGAATTTCACGAGCGCAGCCTGAACGCCGATCTGGGCCTCGCGCTTGCGCTCGAAACCCAAGGCGCGCTCAACGAAGACCTCAAAATCCTCGTGATGTCGGCGACGCTCGACGGCGCCCGCGTGGCCGCCCTGCTCGACAACGCCCCCACCGTCAGATCGGAAGGCCGCCTCCATCCGATCGAGACGATCTACGCGCCGCCGCGCGCGAACACGCGCATCGAACACACCGTGGCGGCGACGGTGCTGCGCGCGCTGCATGAGATGGACGGCGGCATCCTTGTCTTCCTGCCCGGCGAAGGCGAAATCCGCACGGTCGAGCGTCTCCTTTCGGACGAGGGCTTGCACGGCGCTCGCCTGATGCCGCTCTACGGCGCCTTGCCCGCCGACGCGCAAGACCGCGCCATCCGTCCGCTCGACGACACTGGCGAACGCAAGATCGTGCTTGCGACGGCGATCGCCGAAACCAGCCTGACGATCGAAGACGTGCGCGTCGTCGTCGACAGCGGTCTG
>QKCS01000376.1 GCA_003246795.1 Alphaproteobacteria bacterium | reverse complement strand
CCCCACGGACATGCTGTTCGTGTTGGGCACGCGCGGCGCGGCGCTTGCGCGCGAACGCGACAAACGTCCGGCCTGGGCGCGCGCCATGGCGACGCGCATCGCCGCCGTCGCCGAGGCCGTCGACGAACTGACGGCCGAGCTCTATCGCCGAATTGCGGCCGGCGAGATCGGACGCATCGAAGTCGTCTTCGCGCGCTACCGCCAGGTCGGCGCGTCCGACATCGAACGCAGAACGCTGTTTCCCATCGACCCCGCATATTTCGGCGCGTCGAAGCGGCTCCAACAGCCCCTCTTCGATCTCGATCCCGAGACGCTGCGCCAGAAACTGCTCGCGGAATACGTCGTCGCCCTGTTGACGGAGGCGGCCGTCGAGTCGCTGGCCAGCGAGAACGCCGCACGCTTCGCCGCCATGGAGTCCGCGCACGGCAACGTGTCGCAGAAACTCGAGGAACTGCAGCAGCAGGCGCGCCTGATGCGCCAGAACGAGATCACGTCCGAACTCCTGGAGCTCGTGACGGGCGCCGAGGCGATGGCGGGCCGCTAGCGCCCGCGCCCGAGTTCCACCTCTTCCAGATGATCGGGGACGTGCGCGTCCCAGCCGAGTTCGTCGCGGATGCGCACCCGCAGCGTGTCCGCGGCCGCAGGCTCGCCGTGCGTGACGAACGTGCGCCGGGGCGCTTTCTCGAACCCCTTGAGCCAGGCCATGATTTCGTCGGCGTCCGCGTGCGCCGACATGCCCATGATCGAGGCGATTTCGAATTTGATCGGCACATAGGCGCCGTGGATGCGCACCTCCTTCGCGCCGCCGAGGATGGCCGCGCCCCGCGTGCCGCCCGCTTGGAACCCGGCGAAGACTATCGTGTTCTCGGGCCTCGGTCCGAATGCCGCGATGTGGTGCACGACGCGCCCGCCCGTCGCCATACCGCTGCCGGCGATGATGACTTTCGGTGTGCGCGATAGATTCAGTTTCTTCGACTCTTCGACCGAATTGACGATCTTCGCGACGCCGCACATCGCAGCGCAGTCCTTCGCGCTCAACCGATGCTCGTCCGCGTGACGGTGGTAGAGGTCGGTCACGTCCTCGGCCATCGGACTGTTCAGATAGACGGGCAAGTCCTGCGGGATCCGCTTCTTCGCCTTCAGCCGCGCGATGGCGAGCATGAGCGCCTGCGTGCGCCCGACGGCGAACGCCGGGATGACGACCGTGCCGCCGCGCGCGATCGTCCGGCCGATGATTTCGCCAAGCTGTTTCTCCGGATTTGCCGGGTCGTGCCGCCGGTTGCCGTAGGTCGATTCGACGACCAGGTAGTCCGCCCGGCTCACCCTCTCCGGCGGACGCATGATCGTGTCGTGCATACGCCCCATGTCGCCGCTGAAGACGATCTTGAGCCGGCCGTCCGACACGCGCACGTTCGCCGCCCCCAAGATGTGCCCGGCACAGCCGAACCGCACCTTCAAGCCCGGCGCCGGCGCGAAGTCCTGATCGAACGGCACGGTCACCAGATGCCCGAGCGCGGCCGCGGCATCGCGTTCGGTGTAAAGCGGCAGCGCCGGCTTGTGCTTCGTGTAGCCGCGCCGGTTCGCGCGCTCCGCGTCCTCTTCGGCCAGCCGCGCGCTGTCGGGCAGAAGGATGCGGCAAAGATCGGCCGTCCCTTCGGTGCAATAGATCCGCCCGTGAAACCCCTTCTTCAGCAGCAGCGGCAGATAGCCCGAATGATCGATATGCGCGTGCGTCAGCACGACGGCGGACACGTCGCCGGGCTTGAAGGGCGGCTCGGCCCAGTTGCGCAGCCGCAGCGGCTTGAACCCCTGGAACAAGCCGCAATCGACCAGCAGCTGGCTCTTGCCCGATTGCAGAAGATACTTCGACCCGGTGACCGTCCCGGCCGCCCCAAGAAATTGAAGACGCATCGACAAAGCCGAGACTCCGTTGCGGTCGCCTTCTGTCGCGCATTTGCTTTGCGGCCGCAACGGGCGGCGTGCGCTCACGCGATTGTGCGAACGGCCCGACTGTATCTTGCCGCGGGGATGCGGTCATCTGCGAGCCGTTGCGGGGAGGCGACCTGTGTTCCGGATTCTGAGCCTGTGTCTCGGCGCGCTGCTTTCAATCTCGGCCGCGATCGCCGACGACTGTCCGCCCCAGGGTTGGACGAAGGAAAAACTCGTCGCGTTGCGGACCGCCGAATTCGAAATCGCGAACCAGTCCGAGCGCGAGACTTTCGCTGAGGCAATCGTCGCTTGCACGGCCTCGCCCGACCCGTTCTTACGGGACCAAATCGCGTACGAGGCGCTCGCGCACATGTTGCGCGGCGGACAGCTGCGGACGGAGGTTCGTGTGCGGATCGCCCGCGCGCTGCTCGCCCGTCTCGAGGGCGACGATCCGCAGGGATTCGCCGGGCCGTTCGCCGCGTTGGTTTTGTCTGAGAGCGTTCGCGCCGACGGGATCGAACCCTATCTGTCCGACGAGCTACGCAACGCGATCGCCGAGAGCGCGATCGCCTACCTGAAGGCGACCACCGACTATCGCGGCTTCGACGAGCATGAGGGCTGGCGCCATACCGTGGCGCATACGGCCGATCTGTTGATGCAGATCGCCCGCAACCCGAACGTCAAGGACCGGGCCGTGCTCGCGCGTTTGAAGGATGCGGTCGGCGCCCAGATCGCGCCCTCGGCGCATTTCTACATTTACGGCGAACCCGAGCGGCTGATGCGCCCGATCATCCTCCTCGCCCAGCGCGGCGTGATCGCACAAAGCGAATGGGACGCGTGGTTCGAGGCGATCGGGCGGCCGGCGCCGCTTGCGTCATGGGACGAGGCTTTCGCGTCGCAAGCGGGCCTGGCGAAGCGGCACAATCTGCGCGCATTCCTCTACGCCGTGTGGACGAACGCGCGACTGAGCGAAGACAAGAAGGACGACTTGCTCCTGCCCGGCGCCGAAGCGCTCCTGCGAAGGATCCCGTGAAGCGTCAGTGCGGCGCCTCCGCCGCTTCGCTGAGCGGCCGGCCGTCGTCGCGCAGTACGATGTAGATCGCCGGGATCACCAGCACGGTGAGCAGCGTCGACGACGCCAAGCCGAAGAGTAGCGAGATCGCGAGCCCCTGGAAGATCGGGTCGGTCAGGATCACCGCGGCCCCAATCATGGCGGCGAGCGCTGTGAGCAAGATCGGTTTGAACCGGATCGCCCCCGCCTCCAGCAGCACGTCGCGCAACGGCCGCGCCGGGTCGCGCCCGTGGCGGATGAAATCGACGAGCAGGATCGAGTTCCGCACGATGATGCCGGCGAGCGCAATGAACCCGATCATCGATGTCGCCGTGAACGGCGCCCCGAACAGCGCATGGCCGAGCACGATGCCGATCAGCGTCAACGGAATCGGCGTCAAAATGACGAGCGGCAGTTTGAAGCTGCCGAACTGTCCGACGACCAGCACATAGATGCCAAGCAACGCCACCATGAACGCCGCGCCCATGTCGCGGAACGTGACGTACGTGATCTCCCACTCGCCGTCCCACAACAAGGTCGGCGTGCGTTCGTCCTCGGGCTGGCCGTAGAGACTGATCGCGGGCTTCGGCAGTTTGCCCCAATCGTGCGCATCGATCGCGGCGCCCACGTCCAGCATGCCGTAGATCGGCGCCTCGTAAGCGCCCGCGAGTTCGGCCGTCACCATCTCGGCGAAATGCCCGTCGCGCCGGAAGAACGGCAGCGACCCCGGCTCGTTCGACGCGCCCATCACTTCACCGAGCTCGATCGTCTTCGGGCCTGCGGCGGTTTGCGAGACGCCGACGGGCGTCGCCGTCAGCCGCGCGTTCCACGACAGATCGCTCTTCGGCAGGCGCACCGCGATCTCGATCGGATTCCGCCCCTCCCCGCGATGCGAATAGCCCACCACCGTGCCGGCCAACAGCGCGCCGACCGAGTCGGAAATGTCGTGCTCGTTCAGCCCGAAGAACTCGACCGCGTCGCGCTTGACGTTCAACCGCAACCGCGGCCTTGGCACGCCGTAAGAATCGTCGACGTCGACGATGAAAGGCACGCTCTTGAAGAGCTTCTTCGTTTCCTCGGCGACCGCCCGCCGCGTCTCGGCATCCGGCCCGTAGATCTCGGCCAGCAGCGTCGCGATCACCGGCGGCCCCGGCGGCACCTCGACGACCTTGATGATTGTGCCTTCGGGCACGCTCAACGCGGCAAGACGCTGGCGAAGATCCAACGCGATCTCGTGGCTGGCGCGGTCGCGATCGTCCTTCGGCTTCAAATTGACCTGCAGGTCGCCCAGTTCGGGCCGTTGCCGCAGGAAGTAGTGCCGCACGAGCCCGTTGAAGTTGAATGGCGCCGCCGTCCCGGCATAGAGCTCGACGGACGTCACCTCGGGCAATCCTTTGACGATCTCGCCCGCTTGCAGCAGCACGCGCTCCGTCGCTTCCAGGCTCGCGCCCTCCGGCAGGTCCGCGACCACCTGAAGCTCCGACTTGTTGTCGAACGGCAGCAGTTTGACGGTCACCGTTTTGGTCACGAAGAGAACGCAGGCGAGCAACGTCGCGACGCCGACGCCGCCAAGGAAAATCCACGCGCGCCGTTTGCTGCGGATCACGGGCTCGGCGGCGCGGCGATAAAGCCGGCCCAGCACGCCCTCGCCGTGCGCCGCCTCGTGTTCGGTCACGGCAGCCCCTTCGCGCGGCGCCAGCCTCACCATCAGCCAGGGCGCCAGAACGACCGCGACGAAGAACGAGAACATCATCGCCGCCGACGCGTTGGCCGGGATCGGCGCCATATAAGGCCCCATGAGCCCTGAGACGAACATCATCGGCAGAAGCGCCGCGACCACGGTGAGCGTCGCGATGATCGTGGGATTGCCGACTTCGGCCACCGCCTCGATCGCCGCCTGGATGCGCGAGCGCCCGCCCTTCATCGCCCAGTGACGCGCGATGTTTTCGATCATCACGATCGCGTCATCGACCAAGATGCCGATGGAAAAGATCAACGCGAACAGGCTGACGCGGTTGATCGTGTAGCCCATCATGTTCGCGGCAAAGAGCGTCAGCATGATCGTCGTCGGGATGACGACCGCGGTCACCGCGGCCTCGCGCCAGCCGATGGCGATGCCGATCAGGATGACGATCGAAACCGTGGCGAGCCCGAGATGGAACAGCAGCTCGTTGGCCTTGTCGTTCGCCGTCTCGCCGTAGTTGCGTGTGATCGTCGCGTCCAAACTGTTGGGGATCAGCGGCCCCTTTAGCGACTCGATCTTCTCGACGATGCGCTCCGAAATGACGACGGCGTTGGCGCCCGCGCGTTTCGCGACCGCGATGCTGATTGCCGGCGTCGTGACCCACGTGTCGCCGTCCATGCGCGACAACGACCACACGCGCGCGTCGTCCGCGCGCGGCGCCTGCACGACGTCGGCGACGTCCTTCACATAGACCGAACGCCCGTCGGCCGCCGTCACGGTGAGAAGCCCGATCTCCTCCGGTCCCGCAAGCGTCCGCCCGGCGATCGCCGAAACGCTCGTGTCGCGTTCGCGCAGCGTGGTCAGCGGAAAGGCGCGATTGGCCTCCTTGACCGCCGAGATCAGCGAACCCAGCGGCACGCCGTAGAGCGCGAGACGGCCCGGGTCCGGCTCGACGCGAATTTCTTGCGGCCGGCCGCCGACCATGAAACTGAGGCCGACGTCCTGGACCTTCGCGATTTCGGAACGAAGCTCGTCGGCCACGTCGTAGAGCGCCTGGTCCGTCCAGCGGTCGGCCGCCTCCGGTTTCGGCGTCAGCGTCACGACGACGATGGGCACGTCGTTGATGCCGCGCGCGACGATCAGCGGTTCTGGGATGCCTGCCGGAATGCGGTCGTAGTTCGCCCGAATCTTTTCGTGCACGCGCACGATCGCATCATCGGGATCGGTGCCGACCTTGAAACGGGCGGTGACCAGTACGCCGTCGTCCTCGGTCTGGCTGTAGATATGTTCGACGTCGTCGATGCTCTTGATGATGGCTTCGAGCGGCTTCGTGATCAGTTCGATCGCGTCGACCGCCTTGACGCCGTCGGCGCGCACCTGCACGTCGACCAGCGGCACGCTAATCTGCGGCTCTTCCTCCCGCGGGATAGTGATGACCGCAAGCAGCCCCAAGGCGATCGCCGCCAGGAGCGCCAGGGGCGTCAGAGGCGACCGTATCGTTGCTTGGGTGAGGCGGCCGGAAAGTCCAAGGTTCACAGTTTCACCAACCGCCCGTCGGGCCGCTGCAGCACGTCGCCCGGCTTCAGTCCGGAGAGAATCTCGACGCCGTCGCTGATGCCTTCGACAGTCATCGTCTGGCCGCGCTGCACGGGAATGTCGAGCGCGCCCGACTTGCCGGCGAGGCTCACATAGTCGACGCCGAAGCGTGTGGTGACGAAGGCCTGCGGCACGACGATCGCGCGACGTTCGCCCGTCGCGACTGCGACCCGCACGCGCTCGCCCACGAAGTCGGACTTGAGCCCTTTCGCCTCGAGATCGATGGTCACACGGCCGTTCCTCACTTCCGGAAAGACCTCGCGAACCTGCGTCGACGCCTGACGCTCCTTGCCGACGCCGCCCCCGTTCGCGATCAGCCGAACCTCATCGCCTTTCTTGAGGCCGCGCGCCTCGCGTTCCGGAATTTCCACGCGCACGACCTGATCGTTCGACGCCACGACGACCACGATGTCGCCCGCCATCACGACCGACCCGGCGGGCACTTGCGCCCGCACGATCTTGCCGGCGGCCGGCGCCAGAATCTTGCCTTGCGTGGCCTGCTCCGTCACGACGGCCTGGGCCGCGACCGCCGCCTTCCACGCCGACTCGGCCGACTTCGCCGCCGCCACCGCCTGATCCAACCGCGCTTTCGAATAATAGCCTTTCTCGTAAACGGCCTTCACGCGCTTCAACTCTTCGGCCGCGCGCTCGTGTTCCGCCTTGGCGGCGGCAGCCTGCGCGGCGCGCGACTGGGCCTCCAACGCAATCTTGTCGTCCGCGACCACGGCCAAGACTTGGTCCTTCTTGACGTTGTCGCCTTCGCGCACGCGCAACTCGGTCAGCGTACCGCCGATGCGCGCCCGCGCGTCACCCATGTCGCGCGTCGTGAACGTCGCCGCCACGGCCTTGTAGTCCGGCACCGTCCGTTCCTTGACGGCAAAGGTCTCGGCCGCCTGCGCGTATGCCGCGCTCGACAGGGTGACGGCCACCAGTGCGCCTATCAACGACCTCATGTTTCCACTCTTGCCCATATCGGACACCCTCGAACCTTGAGCGAGATCAGCGTTTGCCTGATCGCGGCGTGCAGTATTGTCCATAAAGAACTTCGACGACCGACCGGGCCGCGGGGCTCTCGATCGAATAGAAGATCGTTTGACCGTCGCGGCGGGTGCCCACGATGCCGTCCTTGCGCAAGAGCGCCAGATGTTGCGACACCGTGGAATCGCGAACCCCGA
>QKCS01000245.1 GCA_003246795.1 Alphaproteobacteria bacterium | reverse complement strand
CCGACGCGGCGCCCGTGGGCCCCGCGCCCGACGCCGCGCCCTTGAACCCCGTCGAGGTCACGACGACCGGCGGCACGACCGGCACCGGCGTCGACATGTCGCCCCTCGCGCTCTTCTTGAAGGCCGACATCGTCGTCAAGGCGGTGATGGGCGTTCTACTGCTCGCCTCGTTCTGGTCGTGGGCGATCATCCTCGGCAAATGGATGCGCCTCGGCAAAGTGCGCAGCCAGGCCGACAAGTTCGAGCAGATGTTCTGGTCCGGCCGCTCGCTGGACGACGTCTACGCCAGCGTCCAAACGCGCAACGAGACGAGCCCGATGGCGAACGTCTTCGTCGCCGCGATGCGCGAGTGGAAACGCTCCTTCGACATGGGCCCCGTATCGTCGGGCCTGATCCCCAGCGTCAAGGACCGCATCGGCAAAGTCATGAACGTGACGATCGGGCGCGAGGTCACGCGCATGGAATCGTCGCTGGGCTTCCTCGCGACCGTCGGCGTCAACGCGACTTTCGTCGGTCTCTTCGGCACGGTCTGGGGCATCATGAATTCGTTCCGCCAGATCGCGGCCAGCCACGATACATCGCTCGCGGTCGTGGCCCCCGGCATCGCCGAAGCGTTGTTCGCGACCGCGATGGGCCTCGTCGCGGCGATCCCGGCCTCGGTCGCCTACAATCATTTCTCGTCGTCCATCAACCGCCTCGCCTCGCGTCTCGAAGGCTTCTCGGACGAGTTCGCGGCGATCCTGTCGCGCCAGCTCGACGAGAAGGCGCGCTAGATGGCGGGCGTCCTCAACGGCAACGGCAGCAGGCGGGCGGCGCGTCACGCGCGGCTGCGCCCGTCGTCCGACATCAACATCACGCCGATGGTCGACGTGATGCTCGTGCTGCTCATCATCTTCATGGTGACCGCGCCGCTTCTGACCGCCGGCGTCGCCGTCGACCTGCCGAAGACGCGCGCGAAACTGTTGTCGCAGGACAAGGAGCCGCTGACGATCACGATCGAAAAGAGCGGCAAGATCTTTCTGCAGGAAACCGAAGTGACGGCATCGGAGTTGGTGCCGCGTCTGACCGCAATTGCCGAGAACGGCTACGACCAGCGCATCTTCGTGCGCGGCGACAAATCGGTCGACTACGGCACGGTGATGCAGGTGATGGGCGAGCTGAACACGGCGGGGTTCCGCCGCATCGGCCTAGTGACAGAGCCCCCGCGTGGCGAGAGCAAGAAGCAGAAATAGGCCGCCTGAAAGGGATTCGCTGTTTGGCGCGGCGATCCTTTCGGCGGCGTTGCATGCCACGCTCCTCGTGGCCGCGCTCGTCGTGTGGCCGTACGTCGCCCCGCCGCTCGAACTGCCGTCGGACATCGTGCCCGTCGAACTGCTCGATCCCGGCGAGGAAACGAACATAGCCCCGCAGGAAAAGGCCGAGGAGCCGCCGCCCGAACCGCCGGAGCCCGAACAGCTGGCGATGGAGTTGCCAACACCGCCGCCGCCCGAATTCGAACCGCCGCCGCCACCGCCCATCGAGGACGAAGCGCCTGCGCTCGAACCGGAACCAGAGCCCGAGGAGCCGAAGCCGGAACCGGCGAAACCCGAACCGCCGCCGCAGCGTTTCGCGATGGCGACGCCGCGCGCCAAGCCGCGGCCTCAAAGGAAGAAAGAAGAGTTCAACCTCGACAAGATCATCTCGAGCCTCGACAACGTCGAGCAGCAGCCAAAGGACGAAAAGAAGAGCCCGCCGGCGGCCGACCGCACATTGAAGGCGGCGGGTGCGCAATCGGCGTTGTCGGCAAGCGAGATCGCGATCCTGAAAGGCAAGCTCGCCAAGTGCTGGAACGTGCCCGTCGGCGCGCCGGATCCCGCGGCGCTCGTCTTCCGCGTGCGTTTTTCGCTGAACGAAGACGGAACCGTCGCAGGACCGCCACAATTGCTTGATCAAGGTCGCTTGGGCGATCCCTACTTCCGCGCCGCCGCCGATGCTGCTATTCGCGCGATCCAATTTTGCGGTCCCTACGAGCTTCCGCCCGAGAAGTACGCCGGATCGGGCGGTTGGAACGAAATCACCATCGAGTTCGACCCGCGCAAGATGGCGGGCTACTGAAACGCTTCTGTGAGGAAACGATGAAACGAGTGAACGCTCTGACACGCGCGGTCGCGACCGCTCTCACGCTCGCCGGTCTCGCCTTTGCCGCGGTCCCCGCGCAAGCGGCGCTGGAGATCAAGCTCGACGAAGGCGTGGTGGAGCCGATCCCGATCGCCATTCACGACTTCCTGGCCTCGAACCCGCGCGACCAGCAGACGGCGGCGAACGTGGCCGGCGTCATCCGCGGCGACCTCGAGCGGTCGGGTCTTTTCTTCCCGCTCGATCCGCGCTCCTACATCGAGAAGATCTCGAACTTTCAATCCTTCCCGCGTTTCGCCGATTGGCGCGTGATCAAGGCGCAAGGCCTCGTCACCGGCCAGGCGCAGCAACTGTCCGACGGTCAGCTGCAGGTCGACTTCCGCCTTTGGGACATCTTCGGCGAGAAGCAGATGATCGGCATGAGCTTCAAGACGACGCCGGAGAACTGGCGCCGCTTGGGCCACCTCGTCGCCGACGCGATCTACGAACGGTTGACGGGCGAGAAGGGCTATTTCGACACGCGCATCGTCTTCATCCAAGAGGCGGGTCCCAAGACGAAGCGCCGCTACCGCTTGGCGATCATGGATCAGGACGGCGCCAACCCGTCGTTCCTGACGGGCGGCAATTACATCGTCCTGTCGCCGCGCTTTTCGCCGACGACCCAGGCGATCACCTACATGTCGTACGAACGCCAGACGCCGTCCGTCTTCGTCTTCGATCTTCAGACGGGCCAGCGCGAGGTGATCGGCCAGTATTCCGGCATGACCTTCGCGCCGCGCTTCACGCCCGACGGCAACGGCGTCGTCTTCTCGTACTCGCGCAGCAACAATGTCGACGTCTATGTCGCCGACCTGCGCTCGCGCAGGCCGGTGCGGCTGACGAGCGATCCGGGCATCGACACGTCGCCTTCATTCGCGCCCGACGGCAGACGCATCGTCTTCAATTCGGACCGGGGCGGCACGCCGCAGCTCTACGTCATGAACGCCGACGGATCGAATCAGCAGCGCATCTCGTTCGGCCAGGGCCGCTACACCACGCCGGTATGGAGTCCGCGCGGCGATCTGATCGCTTTCACGAAGCAGGTCGGCTCGACCTTCTCGATCGGCGTCATGGCGCCCGACGGTCAGCGCGAGCGAATCCTCACGTCGAGCTTCTCCGAGGAAGGCCCCACATGGTCGCCGAACGGCCGGGTGATTTTATTTACGCGCACAACCGCAGGTCGCGGCGGGTCGGGCGGCGGCTCGACGATATGGTCGGTCGATCTAACCGGCAGGAATCTGCGCAAAGTGCTCACGCCGGGCGAAGCGTCGGATCCTGCGTGGTCGCCGCTGAACCGCTGAACAACTGCAACGGTCATCACGAGATTAACATCGTTTTAGACATAAATTCAGGCAGTGTGCTTGACCGTGCACTTGCGCGCCGCTACCGCATAAGAGCAGAGTCGCAATCGGTGGTGTTTCGAGTTGCGCTTTCGCGTCACGGGTGAGGGAGTTTGCGGGATGTTACGCGTCACGACGACGATCAAGTACGGTGCTTTCCTGGTTGCGGCGTCATTACTCGCGGCCTGTTCTTCGACGAAGGAAGAGGCGCCGGTGGTGGCTCAGGCGCCGACGTCGAGCATTACGCCGGGCTCGGCTGAGGATTTCCGGGTCAATGTCGGCGACACGGTCTTCTTCAGCTTGGACGAATATTCAATTCGGCCGGATGCGCAGGCCGTGCTGCAGAAGCAGGCGGCGTGGCTGAAGCAGTATCCGTCGGTGAAGTTGCTGGTCGAAGGTCATTGCGACGAGCGCGGCACGCGCGAGTACAATTTGGCCTTGGGCGATCGCCGCGCCTATGCGGTGAAGGAGTTCCTGGTCAGCCTCGGCGTCGATGCGTCGCGCCTGCAGACCAAGAGCTACGGCAAGGAACGTCCGATCTGCGCGGACTCCGACGACAGCTGCTGGCAGCAGAATCGCCGCGGCTATTCGGTCATCTCCTCCGGCGCCGGCTCCTAAAGGCCGCCGACGAAGCGAATGGCGAGCTTCCACCACGCCTCGTGGGGGAAGCGGCCCGAAGCACGACACATGGGGGGCGCTTCTCGTTGCCCCCCTTTCAATTTGAGGCGTACTGCCTCAATTTCGTCACCGGCCGGGGTGATCACGAGCCCGAAGTCGAGGCCCTAAGGTCTCCTTCCAGTTTCGCGAGCGGAGTTGACGCACATGAACCGATCGTTTGAGCAGCGGACTTGGCGCAACGCCGGCATTGCCGCGGCGTTTGCATTGTGTCTCGTCCCCACCGCGTCGCAGGCCGCCGACGTCGATGAAATCGCCGACAAGCTCGAGCGCGTCGAACGCGATCTGCGCGACCTGCAATACGACGTCTACAAGGGCAATCCGCCGGACGCGGGCGCGGGCGTGGCGTCCGGCAGCGCGCGCCTCAACGACATGGAACGCTCGCTCCGCGAACTGCGCGGCCAAGTCGAAACGCTGACCTTCCAAGTCAAGCAATTGACCGAACAACTCGAGATCGCGCGCAAGGAGTCGAACTATCGCCTCGGCGCGCTCGAAGGCGGCGCGCCGGCCGGCGCCCTGCCGGCTCCGTCCGCGTCGTCGTCCGCACCGTCCGCGACGTTCGCGCCCGCGCCGCCGACGCCCAAACCGTCGTCGACGTCGGGCTACGGCGGTCCGATCATTCTCACGCCGGGCAGCAACGCGGGCGGCCAGAAGCCCGGAACGTTGGGATCGCTGCCCGCGGGCGCTGTGCCGGCCGACATGACGGCGGCCCAGACGCCGCGCCAGCAATATGACGCGGCGATGGAACTCTTGAGCCGCGCCCAATACCCGGAAGCGCAAGCCGCCTTCCGCAAATTCGTCGCCGCGAATCCGAAGGACGAACTCGCCGGCCCCGCGCAGTACTGGGTGGGCGACATAGCCTTCACGCAGAAGGACTATGGCGGCGCCGCCAAGGCCTTCGCCGACGTGCTGAAGAGCTACGCCAAGACGGCCCGCGCCCCCGACGCTATGCTGAAGCTCGGCCTGTCGCTTCTCGAGCTCGGCCAACAGAAACAAGGCTGCACCACGCTTGGCGCGCTCAAGAGCAAGTACCCGAACGCCAACAAGGCGATCCTCACCCGCGCGGCCAAGAAGGCGTCCGAAGCGAGGTGCAGATAACGCGGCGAAGCCTGTCGCCGCCGCCGAATTTGCCGCCGCCATCGATGCGCTGAACGCCGCGCCGCCGTTTGCGCTCGCCGTTTCCGGCGGCGCTGACTCGCTCGCGCTCATGATCCTCGCCGCGGAATGGGCGAAGCGCCGCCGCCGCACGCCGCCCGTCGCCTTCACCGTCGACCACGGCTTGCGAAACGAATCGGCCGGCGAGGCCGCGCGCGTCGCCGCGTGGGCGAAGACGGCGGGCGTGCCGCACCGCATCCTCGCATGGGAAGGCCGCAAGCCCGCGAAGAACGTGCAGGCGGCGGCCCGCACCGCGCGTTACCGCTTGCTCGGCGATGCCATGCGCCAAGCGGGCGTGACGGTGCTCCTGACTGGCCACACCGAAGACGATCAGGCGGAGACGTTTCTCCTGCGCCTCGCGCGCGGCAGCGGCCTCGACGGTTTGAGCGGCATGGCGCCCATCGCGCCGTTTCCGCTGCCGGAATTCGACGACGTGCAGGTCGCCCGCCCGCTGCTCGGCTTTTTGCACGACCGTTTGGTCGCCACGCTCGACGCTCGCAAGCAGCTCTGGATCGCCGATCCCAGCAACGACGCCGAACGCTTCGCCCGCGTCCAAATCCGCGCGCTCGCCCCCGCGCTCGAAAAGGCGGGCATCACGCGCGATCGCATCGTACGCGCCGCCGCGCACCTCGCCCGCGCGCGCGAAGCGATCGACGCGGCGGTCGCCGAGCTGTTCGATCAGGCGACCGAGTGCTCCTCCTGGGGCTATGCGTTGCTCGCGCCCGATCGCTTCGCGGCGGCGCCGGCCGAAGTTGCGTTGCGGGCCCTGTCGCGCCTCGTCGAGGGGATCGGCGGCGGCGAATACCCGCCGCGCTTCGAACAAACGCAAGCGGCTCTTGCTTGGCTCGTCGCGCCGGACGACCGCCTCAAAGGCCGCACCTTTGCCGGTTGCCGCTTGAGCCGCCGCGCCGACGGTCGCGTGCTCGCCGCGCGGGAGGAAGCGGCGCTCGCGCGCGCGCGCGTCACGCTGAAACCGGGCAAGGCCGTGCTCTGGGACCGCCGCTTCCGCGTCGCGCTGACGGCCGCGCCCGCTGCGCTCGACATTCGTGCGGTAGGCCCTCGCGGGCTCAAGGCGGCGGGGAAGGGCGCCGCGCTGCCGCCGGTCGAGCCCCACCGCATCGCCGCCACGACGCCCGGTCTCTGGCGTGACGGCCGGCTGGTCGCAGCGCCCCTGTTGGGCTTCGCCGCCGCCGGCGTGGCGGTTTCCGCCGATTTCGTGGGCCTCAAGCCCGGGGCGGCGCGGGTTAAGAGAACCTTGCGCAAACACCTGTGAACCAAAGCCTGTTATCTTGTCGCTGGCGAAAGCGCGATACGACGCTTATGTGATCACCATATCTGCGCCGAAAACGGTGCGGGCCCCCTCGAACGGCGGAACTGGGTAAAGCGACAGTATGAACGGTCAAAACAACAACCTGCGTAACATCGTTGTCTGGATCATCATCGGCCTTCTGGTCTTGGCGCTGATCAACTTGTTCTCGCCGGTCACGCAGCAGACGGCCAGCACAGACGCGATCGACATCTCGCAAGTCTACGACTTGGCCGATCAGCAGAAGATCACGGACGTCACCATCGCCGGCACGAAGGTGACGGGCAAATTCATCGACGGCGGCAAGGAATTCACCTCGACCGTTTCCAAGGACGCTATTCAGACGCTCGATCAGCGGCTGACCCAAAACAAGGTCAAATTCGGATACAAGGACGCCGAGAGCGACACGCCCACGCTCTTCGCCGTGCTCGTCAATTGGTTTCCGATCCTGCTGCTCGTCGGCGTTTGGATATTCTTCATGCGCCAGATGCAGTCGGGCGGCGGCCGCGCCATGGGCTTCGGCAAGAGCCGCGCGAAGCTGCTGACCGAGCGCCACGGCCGCGTCACCTTCGAAGACGTCGCCGGCATCGACGAAGCCAAGGAAGACCTGCAGGAGATCGTCGAATTCCTGCGCGACCCGCAGAAGTTTCAGCGCCTCGGCGGCAAGATCCCGAAGGGCGCGCTGCTCGTGGGTCCTCCGGGCACCGGCAAGACGCTGCTCGCACGCGCCATCGCGGGCGAGGCGAACGTGCCGTTCTTCACGATCTCGGGCTCCGACTTCGTCGAAATGTTCGTGGGCGTCGGCGCATCCCGCGTCCGCGACATGTTCGAACAGGCCAAGAAGAACGCGCCCTGCATCATCTTCATCGACGAAATCGACGCCGTCGGCCGCCACCGCGGCGCCGGCCTGGGCGGCGGCAACGACGAACGCGAGCAGACGCTGAACCAATTGCTCGTCGAGATGGACGGCTTC
>QKCS01000340.1 GCA_003246795.1 Alphaproteobacteria bacterium | reverse complement strand
GCGAACGTCGGGCGACGCGCCGTGCAAGTGCTGCAACGCGCTGTCATTCGTGCTGGAAACCGCCGACGGCACGGACGGCGTGCGCAAGGCCGTGCGCGAACAGATGCGACAGGGCGCCGATCAGATCAAAATCTTCGTGTCGGGCGGTGTCGCGTCGCCCTGGGATCCGCTGGACAGTCTGCAATACAGCGAGGCGGAAATCGCCGCGTCGGTCGAAGAGGCGCACAATTTCGGACGCTACGTGCTGGCGCACGCCTATACGCCGGAAGCGATCACGCGCGCGGTGACGAACGGCGTCAGGACGATCGAGCACGGCAATCTGATCGACGACAAGACGGCGAAGCTGATGGCGGATCGCAAGTCGCTCATGATCGCCAACCTCGTCGCCTACTACGCGATGAAGGAGCGCGGGCGGGCGTTGGGCTTGTCTGCCGACATGCTGGCCAAGAACGAGATCGTCATCGACGGCGGGCTCAAGTCGCTGGAGATTTGCAAGCGCGCGGGCGTGCCGGTCGCCTACGGCAGCGACCTTCTCGGTCAGCTGCAGGTCGATCAGTCGCGGGAGTTCCTCTATCGCTCCGAAGTGCTGTCGCCGATCGAGATCATTCGTCAGGCGACGCTGATCGGCGCGGATGTCGTGCGACAGACGGGCAAGCTCGGCGTGATCGAACCGGGCGCGCATGCCGACTTGATCGTGGTCGACGGCGACCCGTTGAAGAACCTCGAGCTCTTCCAGGATCAGGGCGCGCACATCCCCGTCATCATGAAGGCCGGGTCGTTCCATAAGAACCAGCTGCAGTGACATGACCGCGCGGATCGGGCTTGTTGCGTGCGCGGCGCTCGCGCTCGCCGCGTGTATTTCGACGGCGGAGACGACGTCGATGCCCGCTTGCATCCGCGGCGAACCCATGGTCGAGACGCAGCTGTTCTTCGGGCTGAGCAAACCTGGCGGCGGCGCCGTAGACGCCAAGCAGTGGACGCAGTTCGTCGCGGACGAAATCGCGCCACGGTTTCCCGAGGGGTTCAGCGTCATCGACGGAGCCGGGTTCTGGCGCGATGGCGCAACGCAACGCACCATTTCGGAAAACAGCAAGGTTGTGGTCCGTCTGCACCCGAGCGGGGCGCTCGCCGACGCGGCAATCGACGATATCATTGCCGCCTACAGGACCCGATTCGAACAGGAAGCGGTGTTGCGCGTCGACCGAGCGGTTTGCGCAACGTTCTAACGGCAAGGGGCCGGGCCCATGGAGACGAGCGAACCGAAACGTTCGGCCCTCGCCGCCAAGCGGCACGCACAAGGGCTGCGCCGTTTCTTCCGGCTCACGAAACGCGTGCCTGTGCCCGCCGAACCGTTGGACGGCGTGCGGCCGGTCGAGCGGCGGACGTTCGGCTGGTACGCCGCCTTTGTCGGGATCGCCGTCGCCGCGTCGGTGGTCATCTTCCTATTGACGGGCCAGGACGCGATCGGCGCCACGGCGCGCTTTCTTTGGAGCGGCGCGGTGGTCGCCGCGAACGCTGCAATTCGCGTCGTGGGCAACTTGCTCGGCGTCATCGCACGCGGGCTCGGCTTCCGACAGTTGTCACGCCTGGCTGCGGTCTTTGCCGGCGTGGAGCTCGGCTACGCGGGCAGCACGGTGTTGGGCGACGCCGGCGTCCGGCGCGCGCACGGCTTGCGCGACAAGCTCCGGGCGGCGGCCGTGCGGCTGCGCGACGGGTGGCGCGCCTTGCCGCTTGCGGCGAAGCTTTTCGTCGTGGTCGTGGCGATCGTCAGCCAAGTCTATTTGCATTCCATCCTGATCATTTTTCCGGTCGCGTTTCTCGTGCCCGTCGTGCGGCAGGTTTGGGTGCGGTCGGCTGACTTCTTGTTGGGCGGCTGGTACTGGCGAACGTTTGGGCGCCTGCATCGGCGGATCGCGACGCAGATCGGCCGCCTGCCGGGCTTGCGCGGCATTGTGGGCGCGATCCGTCTGATGCGCCTGCGGTATCTGTGTGCGTGGCGGCGCTGGCGCTACGACCCGCAATACCAGAAAGAGAACTCGAAGCGGCGCCGGCTCAGCTTGATCGCGCCCGTGCGCCTGTTGTGGCGCGGCGAGCTCGACGCGTATGTCGGACGACCGCTGCTCGCGGGCCGACCGCAGACGCAGACCGACAAAGCGGCCTGAGCGCTACCAGATACGAACACGCTGATCGGGCGGCAGGTAAAGCTTCGCGTTCGGCTGCACGGCGAAGGCCTCGTACCATTCGTCCATGTTGCGCACGGTGCCGTTGGCACGGAACTCGCCGGGCGAGTGCGGGTCGGAGACGACTTGGTTGCGCAACCGTTCGTCGCGGATCAGCTGACGCCAAACTTGGGCGAAGCCCAAGAAGAACCGCTGGATGCCGGAGAAGCCGTCGATGACCGGCGGCTCCTTCCCGTTTAGCGAGATCTTGTAGGCTTCGAGCGCGACATTGAGGCCGCCCAAGTCGCCGATGTTCTCGCCGAGCGTGAGCCTTCCGTTGACGAAGAGGCCCGGCAACACTTCGAATTTCGAATATTGATCGGCGAGCTTGTCGGTGAGTTCCTTGAAACGGCGCTCGTCATCCGCGTTCCACCACTTGCGCAGGACGCCGTTCTCGTCGGATTTCGCGCCCTGGTCGTCGAAGCCGTGACCCATCTCGTGACCGATGACGGCGCCGATCGCGCCGTAGTTCACCGCCGGATCAGCGGCGAGATCGAAGAACGGTGGCTGCAGGATCGCGGCCGGGAACACGATCTCGTTCCACGTCGAGCGGTAGTAGGCGTTGACCGTCTGCGGTGACATCCCCCATTCGCTCTTGTCGGCTGGCTTTCCGAGTTTTTCGACGTCCTGCGCGCGATCGAAGGCGCCTTCGCGTTTGCGGTTGCCGAACGCATCATCGGTCTTGATGTCGAGGTCGGAAAAGTCGCGCCACTTGTCGGGATAGCCGATCTTGACGTTGATCGTCGCCAGTTTGCGCAGCGCCGCCTTCTTCGTTTCGTCCGACATCCACGGCAGCTTTTCGATGCGCGCCTTGTAGGCGGCACGCAGATTCTCCACGAGTTGCTGCATGGCCGCCTTCGACTGCGGCGAGAAGTTTCGCGCGACGTAGAGCCGACCCGCCGCCTCGCCGAACGGCTGGCGGCCGAGCGCGTTGACGGCTCGTTTCCAGCGGTCGAGCTGCTGCGGCTGACCGGAGATGACGCGCCCGTAAAAGTCGAAGCTTGCGTCGTCGAACGCCTTGGGCAGGACGTCCGACATTTCATTCAGATAGTGAAACGTCAGATAAGCGCGCCACGTCGCGACCGGTGTTGCACGGAACAGCTTTGCGAGCTTCTGGACGGCGTCGATCTGGGCGACGATGAAAAAATCCTGCAACGGTGCGCCAAACGACGCCATGCCGACATCCCACGGGAACTCCGGTGCGAAAGCTTTGAGTTCCGTGCGCGATTTCGGATTGTAGGTCAGATCGCGGTTGCGCGACTTCTCGCGCGGCCAGTGGATCTCGGCGATCTGGTGCTCGACGGAGACGATAGCGTCAGCGTTCGCCGCCGCGTCGGGATAGTTCGCGAGCTTCAACATCTGCTCGACATAGGAACGGTATTTTGCGCGCGCGTCGGCGAACTTCGCGTCTTGTTTCAGGTAGTAGTCGCGGTCCGGGAGGCCCAGGCCTGCCTGCACGACGGCGGGAACGTAGGTGTCGGGCCGCTTCGGATCGATCGTGACGAAGACGGCGATCGGCGAGTTTGCGGCCGTGTCGGGCGCCGCGATGAATTCCACGATCTGTTCGTGCGTCTGGGCGGCGGCGATGCGCGCCAGGTCGTCCTTCGCCGGGTCGAGGCCACTCGCGTCAATGCCCTTCGTATCGAGGAAGGCGCGGTAGTAGTCGACGGCCTTTCGCTCCGGCGAGCCGGCGCGGAGCGACCCTTTCGCGGCGGCCTCGACAACGGCGCGGACGTCTTCCTCGGACTTCGCGCGCAGCATGTCGAACGACCCCCAGCGCGAACGGTCGGCCGGAATCTGGGTGTTCTTCATCCAGGCGCCGCCGGTAAAGCGGAAGAAGTCGTCCCCCGGGGTGATCGAGCGGTCCATCGCGGCGAGATCGACGCCCCAAGCGCCGATTTCCGCTTTGCCGATCGCTGCCCGCGCCGCGTGTTGCCAAAGACCGGCGCCAAGACCCAACGCACCCAAAGAGACCACGCCCGCGCCCATCATCAGAGCACGGCGATTCAACTTCACCGACATTCGCTTGTTCCCTTGCAGCCTGCGGGCAGAGTGAAGTGGCCGGCGAGCGAATTCAACGCCGCGCGGCATGCGGCGGATCACCAATTCGCGAGCCTCGCAGTAGATCACCTCAACCGTCAGGGGAGCCGCGCGCGCAAGTTCACCCGCCCGCCTGATAGTCGAGATAGATCGGCGAGGACCATGCGCGGGGCTCCGCCGGCGCCGTGCAATCGCTCGCGCCGGAGCGATAGTCGCCATAGCAAAGATGAACCTTCACGCACTTGCCGTTCGCGTCACGCTCGCACTTCAGCGGGTCGGCGTTGATCATGGGTTCCGGTTCTTGAATCGCTTTGACGTAGTAAAGCGCGTCGCGTTTGTCCTTGGCGTAATCGGGATCGGTGAACGTGAAGGTGCAGCCCCCGTTCGCATCGGTCGTGCATTCGTGGACGATGTAACGGTCCTGGACGAGATCGGCGAGCACCTCGCCTTTCGTCGCCTGCGGACGGATCTTCACGACTTCGATGCGCGTGATGCGGCTGCGCTCATCGGACGGATTGTAGCACTCGCCGGAACAGATCTTGTTGAGGCGCGCTTCGTCGAGGCCGGACTTCGCGAAATCAGGACAGCCGGGCTTCTGCTTGAAGGCGCCAACGGCGCGTACCTTGAACGTCGGGGCGGCGTTCGCCGCAATGCGCCCGCCCATGGCCGTCTTCGCGCCCGTGCGATCGATCGCGTCGAACCACAGCAGAATGCGTTGACCCGAGGTCGCGTAGATCTCGCGGCGCTGCAGCGCGTCCCAGATCGCCTCACGCGAGCGGTTCGCCGCGTGGACGGCCGCGAGACCGCCCGTCAACAGAAAGGCCGCTTGACGTTCGGCTTCGACAACCTGAAGGCCCGGCAGTTTGCCAACCGCCTCCGCGGTCATGGTTCGCGAGTGCGCATCCAGGTCGGTCGCCGCCGATGCGCCGGGCGGCAAGATGAGGTTTCGCCACTCGGGGCTGGAGGGGCCCGTCGCTTCGGTGTTCTCACGCCGGTCGACCTGCTTGTAGCCGGTGCCCGGCCTTGCGCGATGATTGTCGCTCGACCCGATGAAGCCCCAGTTGAACCGCGTCGCTTGCGCGCCGTCGTCCGAGAAATGGGTGAGCGCAAGGCCCGCTTGAACCGACGTCCCCGGCCGGAAGTTGAACGCCGGCAGGAAGCAATCGGTGCATTGACCGGCGTCCAGCCAATCTTCGGCCGTCGCACCGGGAATCGCGAGATGGCCGGCGGGGCCCATCGCAAGATAGTCCTCACGCGCTTTGGCCGCCCGCTTCTCGCAATCGTCCGGGGCGATATTGGCCTTCAGGCAGCGCTCCATGATGATTTCGCCCGCCCGCCAACAGCTGGGCAAGTAATCCTTGGTCGGTTCGGGGCACGTCTTCGCTCCATCGGGGCCGATCGACACTTCGGACCACGAACGATATTCCTCGGAATTGCCATGGCCCGAATAGACTTCGATGATCGGGAACTTGTCGGGACGTTCGGTCGGGTCGAGCGCCTTTTCCCAATTCGTGCCGGGGGGCGTGTAGAAGCCCCAGCTCGTTCCGTGGGGGATGACCAGCGGCGTGAGTTTCTGCTCGTCGAAAAGTTTGCGCACGAGGTCGGCCGGGCCCGCCGCCCATTCCACACAATCAGCCGGCAATTGATCCGACGGCGTGTTCGCATCGCACGCGGGCGCCGCACGCGTGACGGCCATGAACTTATTGAAGTCGAAATAGTCCTGACGATGGCTGAAATCGCGAAGGGCGACATAGGGCGAGATGCCGCCGGCCAGCCGGCGCACGAGCGTGTCGGCAGGATCGCCCGCCGCGATTGCGCGCGCCGAAACCTTGTCGTCGTCGAGGTCGCGGAAGATGACGTTCTTGTGCCCAAAATGCGTTTCCGGCGTCCGTCCGACCTGCGTCCATTCGAATCCGATGAACGAGACGAGGTCGGGATTCGCGTCGTCGCCCGACACGCGTTGGCAGGCGCGCACGGCGTCCTTCACGAGTTTCCAGCGCGCGGGCGTGATGGATTCCGCGTGATCGTTCGACGACCAGAAGTCGACCGCCGAACAGTAACGCGCAAAGTCGCAAGCGTCGGCCAGCGGGTGAAGGCCGCTGCCGCCGAGCAAAGGCAACGCGAACTGGTAGGCGTCGGCAGAGAGCGTCGTGTGGACATGCAGGTCGCCGAACAGAATGAGCGTGTCGTCGTCCTGTGGCGCGACGGCGGCCGTTGCGTTCATGCGCGACGCGATGACGTCCGCCGGGATGGTCTTGCCTTCGATCACGCCGGCGTCGTGTTCGACGCCGAACCAGCCTTGGCGTGCGCCGACCCAGAACAGGCCGCCCGCAACGACCAAAATGACCACGACGCCGACTAGGCTCAGAACGATCCGTCGCATCCCGCGCTCCCTCGATTTTCATGCCGGCGGACTCTCTGGTCGCGCTTGGGCGGCACTCTAAGGCAGCGGGCCGCCGTCGCAACCGCGCCGATTTGCCGCCTATGGCCCCTTCCCTTTCGGTTGGGGACAATGTGAGAAAGCGCGCATGGCAGCGCCGCTGATCCAGCTTCAGGACATTCATTTGACTTTTGGGGGAGCGCCGCTCCTCCAGGGCGCGGAGTTGATCGTTTCCGAAGGGGAACGTTTGTGCCTCGTCGGACGCAACGGGTCGGGTAAGTCGACGTTGCTCAAGATCGCGGCAGGGTCGATCGAGGCCGACCGCGGAACGCGCACGGCGGCGCCCTCTGCAACGATCCGCTATCTACCGCAAGAACCGGATCTGAGCGGGTTTGCGACGACACTGGCTTTCGTCGAAGCGGGCCTCACGCCGGGCGACGATCCCTATCGTGCGCGGTATTTGCTCGAATGTTTGAGTCTCGCCGGCGACGAGGCGACGGACCGCCTATCGGGCGGCGAGGCGCGGCGCGCCGCCTTGGCGCGAGCGCTTGCGCCCTCGCCCGACATTTTGTTGTTGGACGAGCCGACGAACCATTTGGACCTGCCTGCAATCGAATGGCTGGAAGAGGAACTCGGCGCGCTCAAGTCGGCGATGGTCTTGATCAGTCACGACCGGCGCTTTCTCCAACGATTGTCGCGCGCGACCGTGTGGCTCGACCGCGGGATCACGCGGCGGCTCGAAGAAGGCTTCGCCGCATTCGAGGCTTGGCGCGATACGGTGCTGGAGCAAGAAGAGCTCGAGCGGCACAAGCTCGACCGGCGTATCTCGATGGAAGAGGACTGGGTGCGCTACGGCGTGACCGCGCGGCGCAAGCGCAATCAGGGACGCATGGCGCGGCTTGCCGATCTCAGGCGCCAGCGGCGCGAGGCGCGGCACGCGACCGGCAACGTGCGGCTTTCCGCCGGGGAAGGCGAGGCGTCTGGTGCGGTCGTCATCGAGGCGAAGGGAATTTCGAAGTC
>QKCS01000339.1 GCA_003246795.1 Alphaproteobacteria bacterium | reverse complement strand
CGCACGCACCGTCGCGCGATGCGCGATCGCGCTCGACATCACAAGCCCGCCGTAGATGTCCAGCGGGTTTCCGAAAAGATTCACGCGCCCGGGGACCGAGGCTTCGACGAACATGGCGCCAGCCTACACCCTGCCGCGTCTCAGTGCGCTATCGCCAGGCGGCACGTGCGTCAGCTCGCCTGCCCCGCGAGGAAGTTGAAGGCGTCCGTCGACACCGCGATGACGATGCCCACGAAGATCCAGATCGCGCGGTCGCCGACATAGCCGACGACGCGCAGCACAAACGCGGTGATGCGGCCGACCGTGTCGTTGAGCGACATCGCCGAGTAAAGCTGCACCATGCTGCGCACGACGAAGGCGACGATCGAGGTCAACGCCGCCACTGCCGCCAGCGAACTCGCGTTCTCGCCCAGCCATTGCCACGTCAGCGCGATATCCATCTTCGTCTCCTTGCTCGACCGTACAGTCCAACATAGTAGACAAACCCGCTCGCGCCATGGCACCGCGGACGAAATATTCTGCCGGTTCAATGCGGGATCGTTGCGCGGATTCATCACCCTCAATGCAGGATCTGCGCGAGGAATTCCTTCGTCCGCTCGCTCTTCGGGTTCGTGAAGAACTCCTGCGGCGGCGCGACCTCGACGATTTCGCCGTGGTCCATGAAAACGACGCGGTTGGCCACGGTGCGCGCGAAACCCATCTCGTGCGTGACGCAGAGCATCGTCATGCCCGTCTCGGCGAGTTCCACCATCGTCTCCAGCACTTCCTTGATCATTTCGGGATCGAGCGCCGAGGTCGGCTCGTCGAAGAGCATGATGCGCGGCTCCATGGTCAGCGCGCGGGCGATCGCCACGCGCTGCTGCTGGCCGCCCGAAAGCTGCCCCGGATACTTCTTCGCCTGATCGGGAATGTGCACGCGGTCGAGATACTGCATGGCAAGCTCTTCGGCCTTCGCCTTCGGTATGCGCTTCACCCACATCGGCGCCAGTGTGCAGTTTTCGAGCACGGTCAGATGCGGGAACAGGTTGAACTGCTGGAACACCATGCCGACGTTGCGGCGCACGGCCTCGATCTGTCCCACCTCGTCGGACAGCTCCACCCCCTCGACGATGACCTTGCCTTCCTCGTGTCGTTCCAGCGCGTTGATGCAGCGGATCAAAGTCGACTTGCCCGACCCCGACGGTCCGCAGATCACCACCCGCTCGCCCGAGCCGACGGACAAGCTCACGTCCTTCAGCGCGTGGAACGTCTTGAACCACTTGTTCAGGCCGACGACCTCGACCGCGGCGCCGTTCGCGCTCATCGCCGTTCTCCCGCCGCCAACACACCCTCCATATGCTTCGCATAACGCGACATCGAAAAGCACATCGCCCAGAATACCACGCCCACGAAGACATAGCCGGTCATGGCCGTGTTCGGCGCCGCCCATTCCGGATCCGTGGACCCCGCCTGGACGATGCCCAGAAGGTCGAAGAGCCCGATGATCGAAATCAGCGACGTGTCCTTCAAGAGCCCGATGAAGTTGCCCACGATGTTCGGCAGCGCCAGCCTGAGCGCCTGCGGCAGAATGATGAACGCCATCGCCTGCCAATACGGCAGCCCCATCGCGTTCGCGGCCTCGTACTGTCCCTTCGGGATGGCGGCCAAGCCGCCGCGCACGACCTCCGCCATATAAGCGGCCGAGAACAACGCCACGGCGATCAAGGCCGACAACACTTTGTTGACCGACAGGCCCGCGAACAGCGGCAGCATGTTGGCGGCCATGAAAAGCACGGTGACGAGCGGCACGCCGCGCCACAGCTCGATGAAGGCGATACTGAAGCCCTTCACGACCGGCAGGTCCGACCGCCGCCCAAGCGCGAGCAAAATTCCGAGCGGCAGCGACGCGACGATCCCCGTCATCGCCACGATCATCGTCATCATGAACCCGCCCCAGCGCGTCGTCGGCACGTGCTCGAGGCCCATCCCGCCCGCCAGCAGAAAGAACGCCGCCACCGGATAGAGCGTCAGCATCAATGCGCCCACCGGCCGCTTGCCAGGCACGCGCGGCAACGTCAGCCACGCAAGCCCCGCGGCGAGCACAATGAGGGCGATGTCGACGCGCCACCGCTGGCCCACGTCGTAGAAGCCGTAAACGATCTGTCCGATGCGTTGCATGACGAACGGCCAGCACGCCCCGTCATACGCCAGGCAATCGTCGCGCCCCGTGCCCGTCCAGGCCGCGTCGACGATCGCCCAGGTCACGAACGGCACGACCGTCCAATAGATGATGGCCAGCGCGAGCACGGTCAGCGCCGCGTTGCCCCACGAGGAAAACAGATTCTCCCGGAGCCACTCGATCGGTCCCGGCATCGGTTCGCGCGGCGGTCTGCGTGACGGCGTCATCTCATCGCTCCGTCAGCGCAATGTGCGCGTTGTACCAATTCATGAACGCGCTCGTGAGAAGGCTGATGGTCAGATAGACCGCCATCGTGATGGCGATGATTTCGATCGCCTGACCCGTCTGGCTCAGCGTCGTGCCGGCGAACACCGACACCAGGTCCGGATAGGCGATCGCAACCGCAAGCGACGAGTTCTTCGTCAAGTTCAAATACTGCGACGTCAGCGGCGGAATGATCTGCCTCAGCGCCTGAGGAATAATGACGAGGCGCAAGGTCTGCCCGCGGCTCAAGCCCAACGCGTTCGCCGCCTCCGTTTGCCCCTTGGCGACGCCCTCGATCCCCGCGCGCACGATCTCGGCGATGTAGCTCGCCGTGTAGGTCGCAAGCGCCACGACCAGCGCCATCATCTCCGGCAGAACGACGAACCCGCCCTCAAAATTGAAACCGGCAAGCGCAGGCAACGAAAACGTCAGCGGAAAGCTGGCCAGCGCGCTCACGATCAAAGCCGGCAGCACGATCATCGCCGCCGACATGCGCGCGACGGACACCACCTGCCCCGTACGCTCGCGCAGCCGGCGCGCGCGGATCGTCCACCAGATCGCCCCAGCAATGCCCGCAGCGAGCGCGAGCGCGACCCATCCGAACCCGCTCTCTGTCACCGGTGCGGGCAAATAGAGCCCGCGGTTGTTGAGGAACACGGTTTCGCCCAAGCCCCAACTATCGCGCGGCCCGGGCAGCGCGCGCAGCACGGCAAAGTACCAGAAGAAGATCTGCAGCAGCAGCGGCAGATTCCTAAGCACCTCGACATAGGCCCGCGCCAAGCGTGCGATCAGCCAATTCGACGACAACTGCCCGATGCCGACGAGGAAGCCGATGATGGTCGCCAAAACGATCCCGACCGCCGCCACGACGAGCGTGTTCAGGATGCCGACGAGAAGCACCCGTCCGTACGTCGACGACTCGTCGTAGGGCACGAGCGTCTGAATGATGTCGAATCCGGCGGTGTCGTTCAGAAACCCAAACCCGGACGCGATGTGCTGGCGCCGCAGCGTCTCGGCCGCGTTCATCCACATCAACGCGACCACGATGGCGACGGCCGCGATCAGCAAGGCCTGAATCGCAAGATCACGCGTGCGGCGCTTGCGCCACCAAGGAATGCTCACGGACGTCGTCATACGTGGCGCGCGTCGCTCACCGCACCGGCGGCGCGTACTGCAGCCCGCCTTTCTTCCACAACGCGTTCATGCCGCGGGGAATCTTGAGCGGCGAACCCTTGCCGACGTTGCGGTCGAAAACCTCGCCGTAATTGCCGACCGTCTTCACGATCCGCACCACCCAATCCTTGGTCAGCCCCAAGGACTCGCCGAACGAGCCTTCGACGCCCAAGAGCCGGCGCACTTCGGGGCTCGGCGATTTCAGCATCTTGTCGACGTTCTTGGAAGTCACGCCGAGTTCTTCGGCGTTGATCATCGCGTACATCGTCCAACGCACCAGATCGCCCCACTGCTGGTCGCCCTGATTCACCGCGGGACCCAAGGGCTCCTTCGAGATGATCTCGGGCAGGATGATGTGGTCGTTCGGATTCTTCAGCTTCAACCGCTCGGCCGAAAGGCCCGAGGCGTCGGTCGTGTAAGCGTCGCACCGGCCGGCGTCGTAGGCCGCCAGCACCTCGGCGTTCTTCTCGAACGCGATGACCTTGTACTTCATCTTGTTGGCGCGGAAGTAGTCGGCGAGGTTCAACTCGGTCGTCGTGCCGGTGTTGGTGCACACGCTTGCACCGCTCAGTTGTTTGGCGCTCGTCACGTTCAGCTTCTTGGGCACCATGAAGCCCTGGCCGTCGTAGTACATCACCCCCACGAACTCGAGCCCGATCTGGACGTCGCGGCCCATCGTCCACGTCGTATTGCGCGACAAAACGTCGACTTCGCCCGCCTGCAGCACGGTGAAGCGCACTTTCGCCGACGTCGGCGTGAAGCGCACCTTCTTCGGATCGTTGAAGATCGCCGCCGCGAGCGCGCGGCAGAAGTCGACGTCGAGCCCCGTCCAATTTCCCTTCGCGTCGGGCGTGGCGAACCCCGGCAGACCCTCGTTCACGCCGCAACGCAAATAGCCGTTCTTCTTCACCTTGGCGAGCGTCGGCGAAGCCGCGTCGGCCGCCCCTGCGGCAAAGCAGAGGATTGCGGCGAAAGCGGCAAATCGGGCGAGACCTGAGCGCATACGAACACCTTTCGTCGACGAAGGATTGCGGCAAGCCGCCGGACGCGGCACGTTGCATCCCTTCATAAAGGAGGTGCGGGCCAGATGTCTAAGCCCGGAGAGCGCCAGATGCGCCCCGAAACGACGGTCGTCACGGCCGGACGTTCACCCTTCGATCACCATGGGCTCGTGAATCCGCCTGTCTATCACGCCTCCACGATGCTGCATCGAACGATGCATGCGCTCGAAAACCGCACGCAGCCTTATCCGTACGGCCGCCGCAAGACACCCACAATCGAGGCGCTCGAGAACGCGATCGCCACCCTCGAAGGCGGTGCGGAGACGGTGCTGTGTCCCTCCGGCTTGCAGGCCTGCACGCTTGCGTTGATGAGCGTGGGGTCGGCCGGCGACGAAATTCTGGTCACCGATTCGGTTTACGGACCGACGCGCATTTTCTGCGACCGCACCCTCGCGCGCTTCGGCGTGACGACGACCTACTTCGATCCGTTGATAGGCGCGGGCATCGAGAAGCTGTTCAAGAAGAACACGCGCGCCGTCTTCGTCGAAAGCCCCGGCTCGCTGACCTTCGAGGTGCAAGACGTCCCCGCGATCGCGGCCGTCGCGCGCGCCGCCAGCGTCAGCGTCATTCTCGACAACACCTGGGCGACGCCGCTCTTCTTCGACGCCTTCGCGCACGGCGTCGACATCTCGATCATGGCCGCGACGAAATACGTCGTCGGCCACTCCGACGCGATGCTGGGAACCGTCACGGCCAACGAGGCGCACCGCAAACGCCTACGCGACACGCATGGAAACCTCGGTCTGACTGCGGGCCCGGACGACATCTATCTCGGCCAACGCGGCCTGCGCACCATGGCCGTGCGCCTAAAACAGCATCAGGCGAACGCGACGCGCCTCGCCGAATGGCTGAGCGCACGCCCTGAAGTCGAACGCGTGCTCTACCCCGCCTTGCCAAGCGACCCCGGCCACGCGATCTGGAAGCGCGACTTCAAGGGCTCTTCCGGTCTCTTCGGCGTCGAACTGAAGCCCTGTCCCAAAGAAGCCGTCGCCGCCATGCTCGACGGCATGACCCTTTTCGGCATGGGCTGGAGCTGGGGCGGCTACGAAAGCCTTATCGCCCCCACGCACCCGCACCGCACCGCGACGAAATTCGAGACCAAAGGCCCCCTGATCCGCATCCACGCCGGCCTCGAAAACGCCGACGACCTCGTCGCCGACCTTGACGCCGGGTTCGCAAGGTTGAAGAAGGCGGCATGACCGACACCCTGTCCCCGGCTGACTTCATCGCCCACGTCAAATTCGACGAGCACGGCCTTGTCACGGCCGTCGCGCAGGACGCAAAGGACGGCCGCGTGCTGATGGTCGCGTGGATGAACAGCGACACGCTCACGCGAACGCTCGAAACGCGGAACGTCACCTACTGGTCGCGCTCGCGCAACGAAGTTTGGCGCAAAGGAGAAACGTCCGGGCACACGCAGCACCTCGTCGAAGCGTGGGTCGATTGCGACGGCGACACGCTGCTCTTGAAGGTCGATCAGACCGGGCCCGCCTGCCACACCGGCGCGCCGACCTGCTTCTTCACCCAAGCGAAACTCTAGATGCCCTTCGACAAGCAGCGCGAGGAGTTCAAGGCGCGTGCCGAACGCGCCAAGGCGATGGGCTCGCCCAAGCGTCTCGCCGAACGCAAGGCCGCGAACATTTTGAACGCGCGCGAGCGCGTCGCGCTGCTGCTCGACAAGGACACGTTCAGCGAAGCGGGCTTGTTCGCGACTTCGATCAAACCCGATATGCGCGAAAAATCGCCCGGCGACGGCGTCGTCTCCGGCTTCGGCAAGATCGCCGGCCATATGGTCGGCGTGAACGCGGCCGACTTCACGACGTTGGGCTCGTCATCGGCCGAAGTGCACGGCAAAAAGCAATATTGGGTGCGCGAAACCTGCCGCAAGAACGGCATGCCGCTCGTCAATCTCATGGAGTGCGCGGGCGGGCGCATCCCCGACATCATGGGCGCCGCCGGCATCGGCCGCGCCGGCGAAGGCGCGCGCTACAGCCATGCGCGCGAAACGCCCTGGGCATCGGCCGTCTTGGGCCTCACCTACGGCGGCGGCGCGTTCACGTGCATCAACTCCGACTTCGTCGTCATGCGCAAAGGTGCGGTGCTGGCCGTGTCGAGCCAGATGGTCACCTCCGTCGCGATCGCAGAAGAGATGAACCCGGAGGACCTGGGCGGTTGGCGCCTGCACAGCGAGAACACCGGCTTCGTCGACGCCGTCGTCGACAGCGACGAAGAGGCGATCGCGCAACTGAAAGCGTTCCTGAGCTACCTGCCCGACAACGCCAACCAAGCGCCGCCGGTTTCATCGTCCGTGATCGAATCCGACGCCGCATTACTCGACACGCTCGTCCCCGAAAGCCGCGCGAAGACCTACGACGTGCGCACCGTCGTCAAAGCGATCCTGGACAAGGACTCGTATTTCCCGCTCAAGGAACGCTTCGCCAAAGTCGCCGTCACCGCGCTCGGCCGGCTGAACGGCAAGACCGTCGGCATCGTCGCCTCGAACCCGATGTTCAAAGGCGGCGCGTTGGACCCCGATTCCTGCGACAAGATCGCGAGCTTCATCGTCCTCTGCGACAGCTTCAACATCCCGCTGATCTTCCTTGCCGACACGCCGGGCTTTCTCGTCGGGGCGGAAAGCGAGAAGAAGCGCCTGCCCGGCAAGATCATGAACTTCATGGCCGCGCTCGAACTCTCGACCGTGCCGAAAATCGCCCTCGTCCTGCGCAAGTCCTACGGCCAGGCGTATCTGAACATGGGCGGCGGCAAAAGCGATGTGACCGCGACATGGTTCTCGGGCGATATCTCGTTCATGGACCCCGCGGTCGCCGTCAACGTCGTCTACGCGACGAAACCTGGCGAAGACCCCGCGCGCTACGAAGAACTTCTGAAGCAGGTTTCGTCCGGCACCACGGCCTACGAACTCGCCGCCCCCTTCATGGCCCACATGGTCATCGACCCGAACGACACGCGCCGCTTCCTGAGCGACATGCTCGAGGTTTTGTCC
>QKCS01000216.1 GCA_003246795.1 Alphaproteobacteria bacterium | reverse complement strand
GGGGTGTAGCGCCGTTGCGGATTGGGACCGGGTTCGGATTCGCATTTGCAGCCGGCTCCGCCTGAAGAAGGACGAATGGGTGTGGATCGCGAAGCGCCGCAAGGCGGACCCGACGACGGCGCCAAGCCGGGCGATGCGCTGCGGCATGCGCTGACGGCGCTCGCGCGCGAACAGGGCGCCGATGTCGCGCGACTCAGGGCCGCGACGCTTCCGCTCTTCAAGCAGGCTTTGGCGCAAGCGCGCGACGAGGCGCGGCGCCATCTCGAGTCGGGCGGGACGGGGCTCGGCACCGCGCAGATGCTGTCGGCCGCGACGGACACGCTGATCCAGGTGCTTTACGACTTCACGGTCAAGCACGTGTTCTATGCACAGAACCCGACCGAGTCGGAACACATCGCCATCGTCGCAGTCGGCGGGTACGGACGCGGCGCGCTTGCGCCTGGGTCCGACATCGATCTGCTGTTCGTGCTGCCGTACAAGCAGACGGCCTGGGGCGAGAGTGTCGTCGAGTTCCTGCTCTACCTTCTTTGGGACCTCGGCCTCAAGGTCGGGCATGCGACGCGATCGATCGACGAGTGCATCCGCCGCGCACGATCGGACTACACGATCCGAACGTCCGTTCTTGAAGCACGCTTCATCTGCGGGCGCGACGCGCTGTTCGGGACGCTCAAAGAACGCTTCTGGAAGGAAGTGGTAACCGGATCAGGTCGCGACTTCGTGGAGGCCAAGCTCGCGGAACGGCACAATCGTCACGCCGGCGCCGGGGAGAGCCGCTATCTGGTCGAGCCCAATATCAAAGACGGCAAGGGCGGGCTGCGCGATCTGCACACGCTCTTTTGGATCGCCAAGTATCTCTACCGAGTCGAGGACGTTTCGGAACTGGTCGGCGCCGGATTCCTGACGGCCGACGAGTTCGATGCGTTCACGGAGGCCGAAGAGTTCCTGTGGCTCGTCCGCTGCCATCTGCATTTTCAGACCGGGCGCGCCGAGGAGCGGCTGACGTTCGACGTGCAGATGGAGCTCGCAAAGCGTCTGGGGTTCGAGGACCGAGGGCGCGAGCGCGGCGTCGAGCGGTTCATGCAGCGCTACTTCCTGACGGCCAAGACCGTCGGCGACCTGACGCGCATCTTCTGTGCGGCATTGGAAGCGCAGCACAGAAAGCCTTGGCCGACGTTCGGGCGCATCATTCCGACGATCGGACGCAAACGCATCGATGCGGACGGGTTCTTCATCGAACAGAACCGGTTGAATATCGACGGCCCGGTTATCCTGAGCGCCGATCCCGTGAATTTCCTGCGCCTCTTTCATTTGGCGGATCAAAAGGGCGTGGACGTCCATCCGGATGCGCTGAAGCACGTAACGCGGAATATCGGGCTGATCGACGACGACCTTCGCGCGAACAAGGAAGCGAACAAGCTCTTTCTCGAAATTCTGTGCTCGCGACGCGACCCCGAGCGCACGCTCAGGCTGATGAACGAAGCCGGCGTCTTCGGCGCCTTCGTTCCCGATTTCGGGCGGATCGTCGCGAAGATGCAATTCAACATGTACCATCACTACACGGTGGACGAGCACCTGATCCGTGCGATCGGGCATCTGGCGCGGATCGAGCGGGGCGACTATCGCGATGCGCATCCGCTTGCGCACGAGATCATCCACAAGGTGCTCTCGCGCGAAGTGCTGTACGTCGCGATCCTCCTGCACGACATCGCCAAAGGACGAAAAGGCGATCATTCGACGGAAGGCGAGGCGGTCGCGCTGGCGTTGTGTCCGCGGCTTGGTCTGACGGCGGACGAGACCGAAAGCGTCGCGTGGCTCGTGCGCTATCATTTGGTGATGAGCGACGTCGCGCAGAAGCGCGATCTGTCCGATCCGAAGACGATCCGCGACTTCGTCGCCGTCGTGCAATCGCCGGAACGTTTGCGTCTGCTGTTGTGCCTCACCGTAGCCGACATCCGCGCGGTCGGGCCGGGTGTGTGGAACGGCTGGAAGGGTCAGTTGTTGCGGCAGCTCTACTTCGAAGCCGAGGCCCAGATGTCGGGCGGGTTCGGCGCGACGGCACGGCCGCAACTGGTGGCCGAGGCCAAGCGCGCGCTCGAAGCGCGGCTCGCCGACTGGCCGGAGGAGGCGCGCCAGCGCGCTCTCGCGCGGCACTACGACCCCTACTGGCTCGCGCTCGACACCGACACGCACGAGGCGCAAGCGCGCCAGGCGCGCGCGGCCGACGAAGCGCATGAGCGGCTTAATCTGTCGTCCAAGACCGACACGTTCCGGTCGGTGACGGAGGTGTCGATTTATACCGGCGACCATCCCGGTCTCTTCTCGCAACTCGCCGGCGCGGTCGCGATGTGCGGGGCGACGATCGTGGACGCGAAGATTTTCACGACGACGGACGGCATGGCGCTCGACTTGTTCTCGATTCAGGACACGGGCGGCAAGTCGCTGACCGATGCGCGGCGGATCGAGCGGTTGCGCGACACGATCAAGCGCGTTCTGACGGGGCAAGTCGTGCCGCGCAAGGTGATCGATGCGCGCCAAGTTCGCCGCCGCGAAGCGGCGTTTCGCGTCGAGCCTCGCGTGCTCGTCGACAACAGCGCGTCCGACACCTACACCGTCATCGAGGTGAACGGACGGGACCGGCCGGGCTTGCTGCACGACCTGACGCGGGCGTTGTTCGCGGCGGGGCTGACGATTCACTCGGCGCAGATTGCGACGTACGGCGAGCGGGCGGTCGACGTGTTCTACGTGAAAGACGGGTTCGGGCTGAAGATCACGCACGCCCAACGGCTCGACGACATTCGAAAGAAGGTGCGCGAGGCCCTCGGCGACGGAAGCGTGCGGGTGCCCCGCCGGAAACGTGCGGCCAAGCAGACGGGCTGATGCACCGGCGCACTTGCGGGCAAGTGCTCCTCTGGCGCATAACGCCGGGCCTTTTTCGACTCGGACGTTAACCTCATGAGCGGATCGCACAATTCATTGGTGTTCTCAGGGATGCAGCCCACGGGGAACCTGCATCTCGGCAACTACCTCGGGGCGATCCGCAACTGGCTCAAGCTCCAGGATCAGTACCGCTGCATTTATTGCGTCGTCGACATGCACGCGCTGACGGTCGATCACGACCCGAAGAGCTTGGCGCAAGCGACGCGCGAGGTGGCGGCCGCCTACATGGCGAGCGGCGTCGATCCGAAGCGGTCGATCATCTTCAATCAGTCCCAGGTCGCCGCCCACGCGGAACTCGCATGGGTGCTCAACTGCGTGGCGCGCATCGGCTGGCTGAACCGCATGACCCAATTCAAGGACAAGGCCGGCAAGAATCGCGAGGCGATGAGCGTCGGCCTTTACGCCTATCCCGTTCTGATGGCGGCGGACATCCTGGCCTATCGGGCGACGCATGTGCCGGTCGGCGACGACCAGAAGCAGCATGTCGAGCTCGCGCGCGACATCGCGCAAAAGTTCAACAATGACTTCGGCGTGGCCGATTTCTTCCCGCTTCCGGAACCGATCATCCAGGGGCCCGGGATGCGCATCATGAGCTTGCGCGATGGGACCGCGAAGATGTCGAAGTCCGATCCGTCGGACTACTCGCGCATCAATCTGACCGACGACGCCGATGCGATCGCGCAGAAGTTCCGCAAGGCCAAGACGGATCCGCATCCTTTGCCGGAAGCGGAAAAAGAACTCGAAGGCAGGCCCGAAGCCGACAACCTGATCTCGATCTACGCCGCGTTTTCGGAACAGCCGAAACAGGCGGTGCTCGACGGGTTTCGCGGGGCGCAGTTCTCGGCGTTCAAGGGCGCGCTTTCGGAGCTCGTCGTTTCGAAGCTTTCGCCGATCGCGGCGGAGATGCGGCGGCTGCTCGCCGATCCGGCGGAGATCGACCGGCTTCTGCACAAAGGCGCGGAAGAAGCGCGCGCGCTTGCCGCGCCCGTGATCGCGGACGTGCGGCGCGTCGTCGGCTTCGTGGGTTGACGGACGGCGGCGACGTGTCATCGTGACAGCCATGTCCGAAGCAGGACCCACGAGCGAGAGCGAGGCGCCGCGGCGGCGCAAGTTTCTTGTCGTCGTCGACAAGTCGCCCGAACATCGGAAGGCGCTGCGCTATGCGGCGCGGCGCGCGGAGCACACGGGCGGTCTCGTCACACTGCTGACCGTCGTTTCGCCCGCCGATTTTCAGCATTGGCGTTCGGTCGAAGACGCGATGCGCGAAGAGGCGATGCAGGAATCGGAGAAGATGCTCTACGAGGCGGCGCGGGAGGTGAACCACCTTTCGGGCCTCTTTCCCGAAATCGTCATCCGTGAAGGAAAGTCGCGCGACGTGCTGATGGACCTGCTCACGGAAGATCCCGACATCTCGATCCTGGTGCTGGCGTCGGGAACGGCGCGCGAGGGGCCGGGACCTCTGGTGTCGCTTGTCGCTCAGCAGGCGCAGCAGGCCTATCCCATTCCAGTGACGATCGTGCCCGGCCATTTGAGCGACGAGGCGATCGACGGGCTTGCCTAGGCCGGCGTGAAGATCTCGCGGGGTTCGCGGACGCCGCGTAGCACGTGGAAGCCGAGCGAACGCGTTTCGATGTCCGACGGCAGTTGGGCGAACGCCGCCGTCAACAGAAGCGCGTGACCCAGCACCTTCGTCAGGGGTTCGATCCGCGCGACTTCGTTCACGGCGGGGCCGATGACGGTGAAGTCGAGGCGGTCCCGGCTGCCGATGTTGCCGAAGGTGACCTGGCCGACATGCAAAACGAACCCGGCGAGCAGAGGCGGCACGCCTTTGGGAAGGCGTTCGGGCGGTACGGCAGCCAAGGCCGCCCGGGCTTCGCGTGCGGCGTCCAGCGCTTCGCGGGCCGCCCGACCGACGTCGATGCCGGGTGCGATGGGGAAGATCGCGATCATGCCGTCGCCGATCATCTTGATGACGTCGCCGCCGTGCAGGCGCACGGCGCCCGCGACTGCGTCGTAGTATTCGCCCAAGAGCGCGATGACTTCGGTCGGCGGCAGGCGCTCGGTCAGACGCGTGAAGCCGCGAAGGTCGCAATAGAAGATGACCGCGGCGATGTCCTCGCCCGGCAGGCGGCGGATGTCGCCCGACATGATGCGCCGCGTCGCATCGTTGCCCAGATAGGTCGTGAGCAGCTGTTCGGTGATGCGGCGCGCATGCGCGAGTTCGAGGCGCATGCACATGAGCGGCAGAAGTAGATCAAAGAACGTGATCTCGTCGGTCGAAAAGCCGCCCGGCCGGTCCGTCGCCCACGACACGAATTGGCGCGTGCCGTCGGAGAAGTCCATCGCCATGCCGACGTAGTCCGTCGCGCCCTTCTCCGCGAGTTCACGCGTCACCGCGAAGTCGAGTTGTGCGTCGGGACCTTCAAGGCTACGGCGCAAAGCGTCGGCGCCGTCGTGGATGATTTTGATCGGACTCTCGACGTAGGTTTCGCTGCGCTTTGGCGTGTAGGCGCGGTCGACGATTTCGATGCCGTGATCTCGCATCCAGGCGTACGAACGGCCGATCACGTCCGGGCGATAGTCGGACAGGCTTATCGACACGCGAAGTAGGGGTATGCCATCGTTAATCGCGCGCGTGGCCATGCCGTCGAGAATCGCCTCGATCGTCAGGCCTTCGCCTCGATGATCCGCCAGGAAATGCGCCGCGGCCGAGCCGCCCAGTGCGCCGAGCTTGAGCTTGCCTTGACTTTCGCTCACGACCGCCAAATGTACCTTGAGAAGCTCTTCTAACTACAGGCGCAGCCCATGTTCATCCAAACGGAATCGACGCCCAATCCGGCGACCATGAAGTTCCTGCCCGGGCGGCCCGTGCTGGCCGAGGGCGCCGCCGACTTCCCGACGCGCACGTCCGCGGCGAAGTCGCCCTTGGCCCAGCGTTTGTTCGAGATCGATGGCGTCGCCGGCGTGATGTTCGGCGAAGATTTCATCACGGTGACGAAGAATGGCGCCGATTGGCCGCAGCTCAAGCCGATGATCCTGGGTGCGATCATGGAGCACTTTACCCAAGGCTTGCCTGTCATAGAGGGCGAGACCGCGGTCGAGGCGCCGCGGGAAGAATACGATCCGGCAGACGAGGAGATCGTCGATCAGATCAAGGAATTGCTCGACACGCGCATTCGCCCTGCGGTCGCGCAGGACGGCGGCGATATCGTGTTCCGAGGCTTCGAGAGCAAGTCGGGCACCGTGTTCCTCAACTTGCGCGGCGCGTGCGCCGGATGCCCGTCTTCGACGATGACGCTCAAGAACGGCATCGAAAACATGCTGCGCCACTACATTCCCGAGGTGAACACGGTCGAAGCCGTGTCTGCCTAGACGTTTCCACGCGGGCTTCCCCGCGCCGCGCGGGTCTTGCTACAAGCGGACGCGTTCGGACAAGAACGAGGGGCTCCCACGTGCATCACGCCATTTCCGACGAAGCTCTCGATCAGCTGTTCCGCTCGGCGCGATCGCAAAACAAGTGGCAGGACCGGCCGGTTTCGCCGACGCTGCTGCATGCGCTCTACGATCTGCTTCGGATGGGTCCGACGAGCGCCAATTGTTCGCCGTCGCGCTTTGTCTTCGTTTCGACGCCGGAAGGCCGCGAGCGCTTGGAGCCTCATTTGGCGCCTGGAAACGTCAACAAGGTCATGACCGCGCCGGTCACCGTCATCATCGGCACGGACTACAAGTTTTACGAAAAGCTGCCGCAGCTCTTTCCGCACGCCGACGCGCGCAGCTGGTTCGTCGGCAACGACAAACTCATCGAGACGACGGCGTTTCGCAACGGGACGCTGCAGGGCGCATATTTGATCATGGCCGCGCGCGCCGTCGGGCTCGACTGCGGGCCGATGTCGGGCTTCAACAATGCGGGCGTGGATCAAGAGTTCTTTCCGAACTCGAGCGTGAAGTCGAATTTCATTTGTGGTCTGGGCTATGGCGATCCTAGCGGCGTGTTTCCGCGCTCGCCGCGCCTTGCATTCGACGAGGCCTGCCAGATCGTATGAACGATCGTCTGGTTCTTGCGATCGACACTTCGTTCGGTCCGGTCGGCGCAGCGCTTGCGACGCGGGATGGCGACGTGATCGCGAGTGCCGAAGCCGACAACCCACCGGGAACACAGGCGGAAACGTTGCCGCCGCTGGTCGCGGACATGTTCGCGTCGGCCCGGATCACGTTTCAACAGCTCGACCGTATCGCGGTCACTGTCGGTCCGGGCGCCTTCACGGGCGTACGCGTCGGACTTGCGTTTGCGAAAGGCATCCGGCTTGCGACAGGCGCGGCGATCTTGGGCGTGACCACGCTCGAATGTCTTGCGGCGCAGGCGGTGCGCGCCGAGCCGGGGCGCAGCGTTGGGGCGGCGATCGATGCCAAGCGCGGCGAACTCTACGCTCAGGCGTTCGATTCGATGGTCGAGCCGTTGTCCACGGCTGCCGTCTTGCTGGTTGGCGACGCGGCGGCGCTCTTCGAACGGATGCTTCCCGAACCGGCGGCTCTGACCGGTTCCGGCGCGACAGTCGTCGCCGGTCTGATGGAGCGCGACGTGGCGACCGTGGACGTCCGGCGCATCGACACGAAGCTGTTGGCGCAGCGCGCGGCGAAGGCGGATCCCGCACGCTATCCGGCGACGCCGGCATATCTGCGTGCACCGGACGCCAAGCTTCCGTCATGAGGCAAACTTTTCGGATCATCCGCGGTGGGCCCGATGCGGCGGGGACGATGGCGACACTGCACGCGTCGGCATTTCCCGACGCCTGGCCGGAAGCGGCGATCGCAGCGTTGCTCGCACGCGACGGCGTCTTTGCGCTGCTTGCCGTTGGCGACGCGGACGACGCCCTCTTGGGGTTCATCATGATGCAGGTCGTGGTCGACGATGCGGAGGTGCTGACGTTCTGCGTTTCGCAGGATGCTCGGCAGTCCGGTCTCGGCGGCGGATTGTTGGCGGCTGCCTGCGATCTGGCGCGGACCGATGGCGCGCACCAGATCTTTCTCGAAGTCGGAGAGCGGAACGAGGTCGCCCGCAAACTTTACGAGCGTGACGGTTTTTCCGTCGTGGGGCGGCGTTCGGCGTACTATCGACATGGTGCGGAAAGCGGCGATGCTCTCGTGATGCGGAAACCTCTTAACCAGCCTTAAGCCCGCACTCTGTTCAGGGAAATTGGCCTGCTTTCGGCGCGGCGCGGAATGGACTACAAACTTTCAGGTGCTCGCTGCACACGGTGAACGATGGATCGGATCGAAAAACTCTGCATCGAAAAGGGTCTGCGGATGACGGGACAACGCCGGGTGATCGCCCGCGTGCTGTCCGAAGCCCACGATCATCCGGATGCGGAGGAATTGCACCGGCGCGCGGCCGCCATCGACTCGCACATCAGTATCGCGACCGTCTATCGAACCGTCCGGCTGCTCGAAGAAGCAGGCATTCTCGAGCGGCATGACTTCCGCGACGGCCGTTCGCGGTATGAAGAGATACCGGATGTACATCACGACCACTTGATCGACGTTCAGTCGGGGCAGGTGATCGAGTTTCACAACGAGCAAATCGAAGAGCTTCAGCGGCAAGTCGCCGAGAAGTTGGGCTACAAGCTCGTCGATCACCGGCTTGAGTTGTACGGCGTCCCGCTCGAAGGCGCCAACGGCGAAAAGAAGCGCAAGAAATGAGGCGCGACGTCATGCGAACCCTGCGTGGCGTCGGGGTGTCGGCGGGGTTCCTGGCTCTGACGGTGGGATTCGTGCCGCTGCAATGGCTGGCGCTGAAGTTCAATTGGGCGCTGCGCGACACGCTGCCGATCAAGTACGCGCGGGGACTTTGCGCGCTCTTGGGCATTCGCGTCGAAACCTTCGGGCGGCCGTGCCGGGAGCGCGGCGTGCTGCTTGCATCGAACCACACGTCCTACCTCGACATGCCGGTGCTCGCCGCCGTGATCCCCGTCGCGTTCATCGCGAAGTCGGAGGTCGCGAACTGGCCTTTGTTCGGAACGCTGTCGAAACTCGCGCGTACGGTCTTCGTCGAACGCGAGCGTCGCACGCGCGCCGCCGCGCAACGCGACCGTATCCGCGAGCGGCTGGAGCAGGGCGGCACGATCGTGCTGTTCCCCGAAGGCACGTCGAACGACGGCAATCGCGTCCTGCCGTTCAAGAGCGCGCTCTTGAGTTCCGCGGATGCGATGGTCAAGGACGCCGACGGACAGGTGCGCCGCGTGCTCGTGCAACCCGTTTCGATCGCTTACACGCGTCTGCACGGCATTCCCTTGGGGCGGGAGCTGCGGCCCTTCTTTGCGTGGTACGGCGACATGGAGCTCGTGCCCCATCTGTGGGAAGCGTTTTGCCTGGGACCGATCGACGTGATGGTGCACTATCATCCGCCGTTGACGTTGGATCAGTTTCGGTCGCGCAAGGAACTCACCGCCGAATGCGAGCGTCTTGTCGCCGACGGCGTGGCGCATGCGCTGGCGGGCCGTCCGGGCGCCGTTGGGCCCGCCTACGAAGACGAGCCGATCGAAGTCCGACCGATCTCCGGCGATGGTTTACAGCCGAACACGGCTTGAGTTTGATCCCGCGTTCACTCATATGTGCGGCCGCTTTTCATTCACCGATTAGCGGCTAGACTGGCCACGTGACGCGCAAGCTCTTCATCAAGACGTATGGCTGCCAGATGAATGCCTACGATTCCGCCCGCATGGCGGACGTGATGGCGCCGCACGGCTATGCGATCGTCGATGCGCCGGATGGGGCGGACATGGTGGTTTTGAACACCTGCCATATCCGCGAAAAGGCGGCGGAGAAGGTCTATTCGGAGTTGGGGCGGCTGCGGGCACTGAAGCAGGAAAAGGCGGCGCAGGGCGAGCGCATGATCGTGGCCGTCGCCGGATGCGTCGCGCAGGCCGAAGGCGAAGAGATGCTTCGCCGGTCCGATCTCGTCGACATCGTCGTCGGACCGCAGGTCTATCACCGGCTGCCGGAACTCGTCGCGAGACTCGGGCGGGACGGCAAGGCGCTCGACACCGAATTCCCGACCGACGACAAGTTCGATGCGATGCCGGAAACGAAGGCCGTCGAAGGACCGGCAGCATTTCTGACGGTGCAGGAAGGCTGCGACAAGTTCTGCACGTTTTGCGTCGTACCCTATACGCGCGGGGCCGAGTATTCGCGGCCCGTCTCACAGATCGTGGCGGAGGCGCGGCATCTCGTCGATCTCGGCGTACGCGAGATCACGTTGCTCGGTCAGAACGTCAACGCGTTTCACGGCGCGGGCGTGGACGGCGAGGCGTGGGGGCTCGGCCAGCTGATCCGCCACTTGGCGCGCATCGGTGGCCTAGAGCGTCTGCGCTACACGACGAGCCATCCGCGCGACATGGACGACGAACTCATTGCGGCCCATCGCGACGAAGCGAAGCTGATGCCGTATCTGCATCTGCCGGTACAGGCCGGATCGGACACCGTGCTTGAAGCGATGAATCGCGGCCATACGGCGGACGACTATCGCCGGCTTGTCGGGCGCATTCGTGCGGCGCGGCCGGACATTGCGCTTTCGTCCGACTTCATCGTCGGGTTTCCGGGCGAAACGGATCGCGATTTTGAAGCGACATTGGACCTCGTGCGCGAAGTCGGGTTCGCGCAGTCGTTCTCATTCAAGTACTCGGCGCGGCCCGGGACGCCCGCCGCCGCCGCACGCAAGCAAGTTCCCGACGACGTGAAGGCCGATCGGCTGGCGCGTCTGCAGGCGTTGCTGGACGAACAGGCGACCGCCTTTGCGCAAGATTGCCTCGACCGATCAATCGATGTGCTGCTGGAAAAGCCCGGGCGCTATCCCGGACAATTGATCGGACGCAGCCCTTATCTTCAGGCGGTTCATGTCGTTGCGCCGGACCATGCGATCGGGGATATCGTGAGCGTGCGCGTCAGCGAAGTGATGCCGCACAGTCTGCGCGGCGAGCTCGTTTCGACGGCCAGAACTCCGATCGCCGCGGTGGCCCATTGAGCACGAAATCGAAAAAGGCGCGCGACGAAGCGCAGGGCTCGCAGCTCGAATTCGCCGACAATGCAGTCTTGGCGCGCGTCGTCGGTGCGCATGACCGACATCTGGCCGAAATCGAGCGCAAGCTGAACGTCGAAATCACGCGGCGCGGGAACCGTTTCACCCTGCATGGCGCGAGTGCGGCACGCGCGCACGGCGCGCAAGTGCTTCGTGAGCTTTACGCTCATGCGGAGGACGGGCAAGACGTTTCGACGGCCGACGTCGATCGCGCGATCCGATTGGGGCTGAACGCGGACTCCGTCGTGCCCAGCGGATCGAGCGTCACGACGCCGAAGCGAAACATTCGGCCGCGTACGCCGGGACAGGCGCGTTATCTGGAAGCGCTGCTGCGCAATGACCTTGTGTTGGGTCTTGGACCGGCAGGCACGGGCAAGACCTACATGGCCGTCGCCGTCGGCGTGAGCATGCTCGCGCGCGGCGAGGTCGACCGCTTGATCCTGTCGCGTCCCGCGGTGGAAGCAGGCGAGCGTTTGGGCTTCTTGCCGGGCGATCTGAAGGAAAAAGTCGATCCCTATCTGCGGCCGCTCTACGACGCGCTCTATGACATGCTGCCGGCCGAACAGATTCAGCGGCGTTTGGACGAAGGTATCATCGAGGTCGCGCCGCTGGCGTTCATGCGCGGGCGCACGCTGGCGCATTGCTACGTGATCCTGGACGAAGCACAGAACTGCTCGCCGCAGCAGATGAAGATGTTTCTGACGCGTCTCGGCGAGGGTGCGCGGATGGCGGTCACGGGCGATCCGACGCAAACCGATTTGCCGCCGGGCGTGTCTTCGGGCCTCGCCGAAGCGCGGGCCGTGCTTGCCGACGTCGAAGGCGTCGAGATGGTCGAGTTCACGGAAGCCGATGTCGTTCGTCATCCGCTGGTGCAGCGGATCGTCCGCGCCTATGCCGTTTACGACACGCGCCGGCCCAAGCGGCAGGAGTGATGGCGTCTAAGTCGCTCACGATTGCAGTGCGGATCGAATGTCCGGCTTGGCGCACGACGTGGCCGAAGGCTGGGTCCGACATCCGGGCGCTGCTGCGAACGGCGGCACGACGGCCCGAGGTCGCGGGGCAGGCCGTCGGTGAGGTCGCGGTCGTTCTGGCCGACGATGCGCGGCTTCAAGAGCTTAACAACCGGTTTCGCGCCAAGAACCGGCCCACGAACGTGCTTTCGTTTCCGGACCCCCAGATTCCGCTTGGCGGGATGGCGCTTGCCCACGAGACCGTTTTTCGCGAGGCAAAGGCACAAAAGAAGCCTGTTATCCGCCACTCTAAGCATTTGATCTTACACGGATTTTTACATTTGCTGGGCTATGATCACCACAGCGCGCAGGCTGCGCGCTTGATGGAGGGGCTCGAAGTCGCCATCCTTTCGACCATGGGTATCCCCAATCCTTACGTGCCGAGAGCTAGGTCCCGTGCCTGATTCAGATTCGGACCCGTCCAGCGCGGACAGCGTTCCCGACAGTCAAAGACCGTCCTTCTGGCCGCAGGCGTTTTCGGCGTTCGTGCGCCGCCTTTTGGGCAAGGACGAGGCCGCGGCCCTGCGCGAGAGCCTCGAGGCCGTAATCCAGGAAAGCGAAGCGACCGACCGGCCGCTCGCGCGGTCCGAACGCGCGATGATGCTGAAGCTGCTCAAATTCGGGGAGCTCAAGGTCGCGGACGTCATGGTCCCGCGTGCCGACATCATCGCGGTCGAGGAGGAGACGTCGCTCCCCGAACTCGTGGGCATCTTTCGCGATGCCCAGCATTCGCGCTTGCCCGTCTATCGCGACACGCTCGACAACCCGATCGGCATGGTTCACATCAAGGACTTGATCGGCATGGCGATGCCCGAGACGGAAGGGGCGCCGCATCCGAAGTCGATTCAGGATATCCGCCGCGACGTGCTGTTCGTGCCGCCGTCCATGCCGGTGATCAACCTGCTCGTGAAGATGCAATCGACACACATTCACTTGTCCCTGGTCATCGACGAATACGGCGGAACCGACGGCTTGGTTTCGATTGAGGACCTGGTCGAACAGATCGTGGGCGACATCGAGGACGAGCACGACACGGACGAGGCGCTCTCGATCGTTGCGCGCAAGGACGGTGGGTTCGACGCCAGCGCGCGGGCCGATCTCGAGGACATCGAGAAGGCCGTCGGCTTCAAGCTCGTCGACGAGGAAGAAGCCGAAGAGATCGATACGCTTGCGGGCCTCGTGTTTTCGCTCGTCGGCCGCGTGCCGCAACGGGGCGAGATCGTGATGCATCCGGCGGGTATCGAGTTCGAAGTGCTGGACGCGGATCCGCGGCGGCTTAAACGGTTGCGCGTGCGGGTGACGAAACGCAAAGATGCCGACGGCAACGCGGACGCATCGGCTGATGATCAGGGCGATCACCACAAGCCGATGGCCGCGGTGAATGGTTAGCTCGGTACTTCAGGGACTTCGCCGTATCGATATCCTCTCACGCGCCGCGGACGCGGCAGCATGGCTGCGCGGGATGCGCGGCGTTCGGCGGCTTCTCGTTGCGGCGGGTTTTGGCGCGGTTTCCGCGTTGGCGTACGCGCCGTTCTATGCGTGGCCGATCTTGTTTCTGACCTTTCCGGCGTTGGTGTTCATCATCGACGGGACGGACGGCGCACGCAGGCCGTGGGCTGCGGCGGCGATCTGCGGGTGGGCGTTCGGCGCCGGCTATTTCTTCATCGGCTTGCATTGGGTCGGCTTTGCCTTCGTCGTCGATGCGAAGCGCCATGCGTGGCTCTTGCCGTTTGTCGCCGTCTTGTTTCCGGGCGGGCTCGCGCTTTTCTTTGCTGCGGCCGCCGGTGTCGCGCGTCTGCGGTGGTCGGTGGGCTCGGCGCGCGTCGTGCTGCTTGCCGCATCGGTTGCGGCAGCCGAGTGGTTGCGCGGCCACATTTTGACAGGGCTTCCGTGGAACCTGCCCGGCTATGCTTGGTCGGGCTTCGACGCGATGTTCCAGATTACGTCGCTTATCGGCGTTTACGGGTTGAGCTTGGCGACGCTCGTCGCCGTGTTGTCGCCGGCCGCCGTCTTCGACGCCAATGGCCGCCGATCGTCGCAGGCGTGGCCGTTGATCGTGCCGCCCGCAATCTTGGCGGCGCTCTTCTTGTTCGGATGGATTCGGCTGCCGTCGGCGCCCGCGCCGGTTTTCCCCGACATTGCGCTTCGCATCGTTCAGCCCAACGTGCCGCAAGCCGAGAAGTGGAAGCAGGACTTGATGGAGCGCAACTGGCGGACGCTTCTCGACCTTACGCGTGCGCCCGGCCTCGAGACGCGCACGCACGTCATTTGGACGGAGGCGGCGCCGCCGTTCCTGCTTCTCTCGGAGCCAGTGGGGCTCAAAGTAATCGCAGAAGTTTTGCCGCCGAGCACGACTCTCCTGACAGGCGTCGTTCGCCGCGACGAGGAAGGCGGCAAGCAGCGCTTCTTCAACAGCATGGCCGCCATCTCCGGCGACGGGCGCGTGCTCGGCGTCTACGACAAGTCCCATTTGGTGCCGTTCGGCGAATACTTGCCTTTCTATCAATGGCTCGAGCCGCTTGGGATCACCAAGCTGACGGGGGGATCGGGCGGCTATACCGAAGGGTCCGGCGTGCGGACGATGGCTATCTCGGGGACACCGCCCTTCGGTCCTTTGATTTGCTACGAAGTGATTTTTCCGGGCGCGGTGACCGAACCGGGACATCGACCCGCGTGGCTCGTAACCATGACGGACGACTCATGGTTCGGGCCGTGGACGGGGCCGTATCAGCACTTGGGAATCGCGAAAGTCCGCGCCGCGGAAGAGGGCCTTGCGATCGTTCGTGCAGCAAATACGGGTGTTTCCGCAGTGATCGATCCTTACGGGCGAATCATCTCGTCGCTTGGACTCGATAAGACAGGATTCCTGGATGCCGCACTGCCGAAGCCGCTCGCGCCGACGGTTTACGCGTTCGTCGGCGACACGATTTTTGCCGCGCTTCTGCTCGCACTGGTCGGTGTAGGCTCGTTTTTTTACCGGCCGACCCACACAAGGCAGTTGACCATTACAACCACGTAGCATTAAGTGAGAATCATTGAAGTCCAGGTTGGCTACTGGGGGCTGGCTTGGTTTTCAGGTTGCAAAGCGCGAGGGGCGCGCTGCAACCGTTGGGCCCCCACCACATTGCCGAACCGAAGACGTCAATCTAAGATGGCGTCGATCTTATACGTGCCTGCACAGTGCCCTCGGGGGGCAAGGTCGTCAAAAAAAGACGACCACGACAATGACGTACCGTGGAGCTTGGTTGTTGGCTGGTGCTGCAATCAGGCGTCTTTGTCAGTCGTAACAGGAGTTCCCCCCCTTGGCCAAAAAGCAACCCTCATCTGTTGATGCGCATGTCGGCAGCCGCGTTCGTTTGCGTCGGATGCTGATCGGAATGAGCCAGGAAAAACTTGGCGAACTTCTGGGCCTCACGTTTCAGCAGGTTCAGAAGTACGAGAAGGGCGCCAATCGTATCGGCGCCAGCAGGCTCTATGAAATCTCCCACATCCTTGGCGTTCCGGTGTCGTACTTCTTCGACGACGTTCCGGTCGGCGAGAACGGCGCGCGGCGCGCGCCCGGCCACACCCCGACCGGCGACGCCGATCAGGGCCCCTACATGATGGAATTCGTGTCGAGCGCCGAAGGCTTCCAGCTGGTGCGCGCGTTCACGAAGATCACAGACCCGCGCGTGCGCAAGCGCATGCTCGAACTGGTGAAGTCGCTCACGGGCGACGAAGAAGTTTATCCGGATTTCCGCGTCGTGGAGCTGCGTGAAGCCCAACGCGCTTGACGTAACGGACTATCCCTGACAGAAAGCCGCGCTTTTCGCGACCGCGACAAGCGCGGCTCTTTTTTTCCTGAACGACGAGTGCCTTACCGATATGCGAAAGAATTATCTCTTCACAAGCGAATCCGTTTCAGAGGGTCACCCCGACAAGGTGTGTGATCAGATTTCGGACTCGATCGTGGATCTCATGGTCAGCCAGATGCCCGAGGCGCGCGTTGCGCTCGAAACGCTGGCGACCACGAACCGGGTGGTTCTCGCTGGCGAAGTGCGCGGCCCGGAAGCCGTCGGCCATGATCAGATGATCGAGACGGCGCGCGGCGCGATCAAAGCTATCGGCTACGAGCAAGAAGGTTTCGACTGGCGCAACGCGCGCGTCGAATGCCTCGTCCATTCGCAATCCGCCGACATCGCCGTCGGCGTCGACGCCGCGGGCAACAAGGACGAAGGCGCGGGCGATCAGGGGATCATGTTCGGTTATGCCTGTCGTGAGACGGACGAGCTCATGCCGGCGCCGATCCTGCTGTCGCACAAGATATTGAAGGCCATGGCCGATGCCCGTCATTCGGGCAAGGCGAAGGAGCTGTTGCCCGACGCCAAGAGTCAGGTGACGCTGCTCTACGAAAACGGCAAACCGGTGCGGGCGACGAAGGTCGTCGTCTCGACGCAGCATATCGACGGGCTCGACCAGCGCGACATCCGCGCGATCGTGAAGCCTTACATCGAGGCGTCGCTGCCGGACGGGTGGATGTGTCCCGACGACGGCTTGTTCGTTAACCCGACCGGGCGCTTCGTGATCGGCGGGCCGGACGGCGACTGCGGGCTCACGGGCCGCAAGATCATCGTCGATACATACGGCGGCGCGGCACCGCACGGCGGCGGTGCGTTTTCCGGCAAGGACCCGACGAAGGTCGACCGTTCGGCGGCCTATATGGCGCGGTACCTCGCGAAGAACGTGGTCGCGGCCGGCTTGGCGGAGCGCTGCACGATTCAGATTGCCTACGCGATCGGCGTGGCCGATCCGATGTCTTTCTATGTCGATCTGCATGGTACGGGGAACGTTGACGAGACGAAGGTCGAAAAGACTTTACCCGAATTGGTGAGCCTCACGCCGCGCGGCATTCGCGAGCATCTGAAGCTCAATCGACCGATTTATGCGCGCACGGCGGCCTATGGCCATTTCGGCCGGGCGCCCGAAGCCGACGGAGGCTTCTCGTGGGAACGCACGGATTTGGTGCCGCAGCTCAAGAGCCTCGCCGCCTGACGACGCCCGCGCGGCGGCGCAGCGACCTCTACGGCCGGCGATTGGGCCGGCCGCTGAGTTCTCGTCAAGCGGCGCTCATCGAAACGCTGTTGCCGAAGGTCGTTCTTCCCGACGGGTCCATTGACTTGCGGGCGCTGTTTCCGGGTGCGCGCGAGGTCGCGCTCGAAGTCGGTTTCGGGGGCGGGGAGCATCTGGCCGCACAGGCGCGCATCCACTCGGACATCGGATTCGTTGGCTGCGAGCCGTTCGTGAATGGCGTGGCCAAGCTGCTCGACCAAATCGAGACGGTGAGCCTTTCGAACGTGCGCGTGCATGTGGGCGATGCGCGCGACGTTCTTCGACGTTTGTCCGACGCTTCGCTGTCGAAGATATTCGTGCTGTTCCCCGATCCTTGGCCAAAGGCGCGGCATCACAAACGTCGTTTCGTTCAAAAACAGACGCTCGATGATCTCGCGCGCGTCTTGAAGGTCGGGGCCGAGTTCAGGCTTGCAACGGACCATGCCGACTACGCGTCGTGGGCGCTTTCGCACCTGATGCGCGACGGGCGCTTCCGCTGGGCGGCGGAGAAGGCCGCCGATTGGCGCGTCCGTCCCGCCGATTGGCCCGCGACGCGGTACGAGCGGAAGGCCCTTCAGGCGGGACGGCGGTGTGTCTACCTGCGGTTTGTTCGGATTTGACTCGAACGGGCCTTGGCGCGGCGGTCGCCCATCGCTATATTCCCCGCATTCCCGGACAAGATGATCTGCTTGTTCTCTGGTTGAGGTAACTCAGCCGGGCGGGGAAACGCATTTGCAAGGTGTCCATTGTCGACGACGCGCGTCGCGGAACTTGAACGACTGATCGAGCCGATCGCCGAAGCGATGGGCTTCGAACTGGTGCGCGTGCGTCTCACCGGCGCGAACCGTCCGGTCCTGCAGGTCATGGCAGAGAAGCCCGACGGCACGATGGATGTCGACGACTGTGCGGCGCTGAGCCGCGCGATCTCAGCCGCCTTCGAAGAGGTCGACCCGATCGAAAGCGAGTACGTGCTCGAAGTGTCGTCGCCCGGAATCGACCGGCCGCTGACGCGGCGGCGCGATTTCGAGACCTACGCAGGACACGAGGCGCGGGTCGAGTTGAAATATCCGCTCGACGGGCGAAAGCGCTTGCGCGGCACGTTGCAGGGATTGCGGGGCGAGGACGTTGTCATCGAGACAGACCTAGGGCCCGAACGCGGGCGTGGCGAACTGGCCGTGCCCTACATGTCGATCGGCGAGGCGAAGCTCGTTCTTACCGACGATCTGATCGCAGAGGATTTGAAACGCAGAAAGGCCGCCGGCAAGAACTCGGCGCAAACGGAGTGAAGATAAATGGCTGTTAGTGCGAACAGGCTTGAACTGCTGCAGATCGCCGACGCGGTCGCGCGGGAAAAGTCGATCGACAAGCAGGTCGTGATCGCGGCGATGGAAGAGGCGATCCAAAAAGCGGCGAAGTCGCGCTACGGGCAAGACAACGAGATCAAGGCCGAGATCGACCCGAAAACGGGCGAGACCCGGCTACACCGCCTTCGTCTTGTCGTGGAGAAGATCGAAAACGAGGCGACGGAGATTACGCTTGAGGAAGCGCAGATTCGGAACCCGGCCGCTCAAGTGGGCGACTTGATCGCCGAGCCGCTGCCGCCGATCGACTTCGGCCGCATCGCGGCGCAAGCCGCCAAGCAGGTCATCTTCCAAAAGGTGCGCGACGCCGAGCGCGAGAAGCAGTTCGAGGAATATCGCGACCGTGTGGGCGAGGTCGTGCACGGCACGGTGAAGCGCGTCGAGTACGGCAACGTGGTCGTCGACTTGGGCCGCGGCGAAGCCTTCGTGCGGCGCGACGAATTGCTGCCGCGTGAGACGTTTCGCACGGGCGATCGGATTCGCGCCTACATCTACGACGTTCGGCGCGAGGCGCGCGGACCGCAGATCTTCCTGTCGCGGACGCATCCGCAGTTCATGGCGAAGCTGTTCGCGCAGGAAGTGCCGGAGATCTACGACGGCATCATCGAGATCAAGTCGGTGGCGCGCGATCCGGGTTCTCGGGCCAAGATCGCCGTGGTGTCGAAGGATTCGTCGATCGACCCCGTCGGCGCCTGCGTCGGCATGCGCGGCAGTCGCGTACAGGCCGTGGTTCAGGAGCTGCAGGGCGAGAAGATCGACATCATCCCGTGGTCGTACGATGCGGCGAACTTCGTCGTGAACTCGCTGGCGCCAGCCGAGGTTTCGAAGGTCGTCTTGGATGAAGATGCGCGTCGCATCGAGGTCGTGGTGCCCGACGACCAATTGTCGCTTGCCATTGGGCGGCGCGGACAAAACGTCCGTCTGGCCTCTCAACTGACCGGCTGGCAGATCGACATTTTGACGGAGGCTGAAGAATCCGAACGCCGGCAGGAGCTCTTCCGCAAGCGCACGGAGCTGTTCATGAACGCGCTCGACGTCGACGAGACGCTGGCGCAGTTGCTTGCGTCGGAGAACTTCAGCTCGATCGAGGATCTCGCCTACATCGCGCCGGAGGAACTCGCGGAGATCCAGGGTATCGGCGAAGAGACAGGCAACGAGCTTCAGCGCCGCGCCCAGGAATTTCTCGAACGGCAAAACGCGATCTACGACGAGAAGCGCCGCGAACTGGGCGTCGACGACGACGTCATGGGGATCGAGGGCATTACGCCGGCGATGGCGGTCGCCTTGGGCGAGGGCGAAGTCAAGACGGTCGAGGATGTTGCGGGCTGCGCGACCGACGACCTCTTGGGCTGGAACGAGACCGTCGACGGCGAGCGCAAACGTCAGCCGGGGTTGCTCGAGAACTTCGGCATGACGGCCGACGAGGCAAACGCGATCATCATGGCCGCGCGCGTCGCCGTCGGTTGGATCGAAGCGCCCGAGCCGGCGGCGGAAGAAGAGGTCGCGGCCGAAGAAGCGGCGGAGGAAACCACAGAGTGACGCGAAGCCGCGGTCGCGGCGCGACATCCGACGTGGACGAAGGCGTCGAAGGTACACACCGGCGCTGCATCGCGACGGGCGAGGTCCTGCCTCCCGCCGTCATGGTGCGCTTTGTGATGGGGCCGGACGGCATGATCGTGCCCGATCTCGCCCAGAAGCTTCCCGGCCGCGGGATGTGGGTCACTGCGAAGCGCGAAACGATCGCGCGGGCGTGCGAGCGCGGTCTGTTTTCGAAGGCCGCGAAGGCTGCCGTGAAATGTCCGGCCGATCTTGCGGCGCAGGTCGAAGGATTGCTGGTCAAACGGTGCATTGATTTTCTTGGGCTCGCGCGGCGGGCGGGTCAGGCCGTTATCGGGTTCGCGCAGGTTGAGGAGATTTTTCGGGACAAACGCGGACGGATCGCCGCACTCGTGGAGGCAAGCGATTCAGGCTCCGCGGACCGCGAGAAGCTTGTCGGCCTTGCGCGGCGGCGCGGCCAGATTCCGGTCGTCGGATGCCTCGCTCAGGCCGAAATCGGCTTGGCATTCGGCCGGGAAAGTGTGGTACATGCTGCGCTCACGGCAGGGTCGCTCTCGGATCGGTTTGTGATCGAGGCTGAGCGCCTTGGCGGCTTCCGCGTTTTGTGTCCGCCGGAGTGGGGCGCGGCCTAATGACCGCGGGCCGAACTTTTGTTTCGGCGCATGAATGCAAATCGACGTGCAGAGTTTGGAAGGATCGAAGGATACGCATGGCTGACAGGAAGACCCCGGACGGCGACAAGACGTTGCACGCTGCTGGCGGACCGAAAACGTTGTCCGTGAAACGGGACACGGGGGTCGTGCGCCAAGCGTTCAGTCATGGTCGCTCGAAGGCTGTCGTCGTTGAGAAGAAGCGGTCGTCGGTCCGTCCGGGCGCCGCCGCGCCAAAGGCTGAGCCGAAGCAGGCCGAGGCGGCAAAAGAGAAAACACCTGCCACCGCTTCGGGGCGTGCGGCGAAGCCGCAGCCTGTGCAGCCGAAATCGGGCGGTATGGTGCTGCGGACGCTGACCGAGGAAGAGAAGGTAGCGCGCTCACGGGCTCTGAAGGACGCTCGCGTTGCCGAGCAAGAAGAGCGTCGCCGCGCCCAAGAAGAAGCAAAGCGCCGGGCCGAAGAGGACGAGCGTCTTTCGCGCGAGCGGGAACTCGCTGCGAAGCGCAAAGCCGAGGAAGACGCGCGTCGCACCGTCGAGGACGAAACGCGACGCAAGTCTGAGGACGAAGCACGCCGCCGGTTGGATGCTCCCGACGAGCGCACGACGGCGTCGCCGTCGCGCACGGGTGCGCGTCCTGGCGGCGCCGGGCCGCGTCCGGGCGGTGCGCCGGGTCGCAGCGGACCTGCCGGCGCACGCGGTCCCGCGCCAGGCCGGACATCTGTGCCGACGCCCGGCTCAGGCTTCCCGCCCCGTCGGCCGATGGGTGCGGAGGACGATGACGGTCGCGGTGCGCGCCGGAAGGCGGGTGGGGCGCCAGGCAAGCCCCCGGCGAAAGCACCTACCGCACCGCGCCGTGACGACAATCGCAGAGCCGGCAAACTCAGCGTCGTGACCGCCCTCGACGATTCCGAGCGCGTTCGTTCGATCGCGGCCTATAAGCGCCATGTTCAGCGCGCGCAGCGCGCGCAGCTCGGCGTGAGAGAGGCCGAGGCGCCGCAGAAGATCGTGCGCGAGGTCGTCATTCCCGAGGCGATCACCGTCCAGGATCTCGCGAACCGCATGGCGACGCGCGCGGTCGACATCATCAAGACCCTGATGAAGCAGGGGCAGATGGTGACGATCAACACCGCGCTCGACGCGGACACCGCACAGCTCATCGCCGAGGAGTTCGGCCACTCGGTCAAACGCGTCGCCGAATCCGACGTTTTGGAAGGCCTCGCGGGCGAAGAGGACGCGGAAGAGTCGTTGCTGCCGCGTGCGCCGGTCGTGACCATCATGGGCCACGTCGACCACGGCAAGACCTCGCTGCTCGATGCCCTGCGCGAGACGGATGTCGTCGCGGGCGAAGCGGGCGGCATTACGCAGCATATCGGCGCCTATCAGGTGAACTTGCCGTCGGGCAAGAAGATCACGTTCCTCGACACGCCCGGCCACGCGGCGTTCACGGCAATGCGCGCACGCGGCGCGAAGGTCACCGACATCGTCGTGCTGGTCGTTGCCGCGGACGACGGCGTCATGCCGCAGACGATCGAAGCCATCAATCACGCGAAGGCGGCGAAGGTGCCGCTGATCGTGGCAATCAACAAGATCGACAAGCCCGACGCGACGCCCGATCGCGTCAAGACGGAGCTGTTGAGCCACGAAGTCGTGGTCGAGTCCATGGGCGGCGATACGCAGGCCGTCGAGGTTTCGGCGACGAAGAAGACGAACCTCGACAAGCTCGAAGAGGCGATCCTGCTTCAGTCGGAAATCCTCGACCTCAAGGCCAATCCCGACCGCCCGGCATCGGGCGCTGTCGTCGAAGCGAAGCTGGACAAGGGCCGCGGTCCGGTCGCAACCGTCCTCGTGCAGCGCGGGACGTTGAAGGTGGGCGACATCGTCGTCGCCGGCGCCGAGTGGGGCCGGGTGCGCGCGCTCGTCAACGAACGCGGTGAGCAAGTACAGAGCGCGGGGCCTTCGGAACCGGTCGAGATTTTGGGCTTGTCGGCGCCACCGGAAGCGGGCGACGACTTTTCGGTCGTCGAGAACGACGCGCGCGCGCGCGAGGTGGCCGACTTCCGCGCCCGCAAGAAGAAAGAGGCGCGTGTGCGTTCCAGCGCGCGTGCGTCGCTCGATCAGGTTCTGGCGCAGAAGGAACAGGGCGAAACAAAGATATTGCCGCTCGTCGTCAAGTCGGACGTGCAGGGTTCGGTCGAGGCGATCGCGAACGCGCTGAACTTGCTCGGCACCGACGAGGTCAAGGTGCAGGTGCTGCACTCGGGCGTCGGCGGCGTGACGCAAGGCGACGTGCTGCTGGCGCGCGCATCGGGCGCGCCGATCATTGCGTTCAACGTGCGCGCGACGGCGGAAGCTCGCGACATCGCCAAACGCGACGGCGTCGAAATCCGCTACTACTCGATCATCTACAACATCATCGACGACGTCAGAGCGGCGATGTCGGGCCTCTTGTCCCCGACGCTGCGCGAGAACTTCCTGGGCTATGCAGAGATACTGGAGGTCTTCAACATCACGAAGGTCGGCAAGGTCGCCGGCTGCCGCGTGACGGAAGGCAAGGTCTTGCGCGGCAACAAAGTGCGTCTGCTGCGTGATAACGTCGTGATCCACGAGGGCACGCTCTCGACACTGAAGCGCTTCAAGGATGAAGTGAAGGAAGTCGTCGCCGGCCAGGAATGCGGCATGGCGTTCGAGAACTATCAGGACATCCAAAAGGGCGACCAGATCGAGTGCTTCGAGGTCGAGACGGTCAAGCGGACGCTGTGACCGTCAGGCCGCCTGCACCGGCCACGAACCGACATAGCGCGATTGCGGTCTGATCAGGCGGCCGTTCGCTTCCTGCTCCCTTACGTGTGCGATCCAGCCGGCCGTGCGGGCGAGGGTGAAGACCGGCGTGAAGGCTGCGCGTGGAATGTCGAGCGCTTCCAGCAACAGCGCGGTGTAGAACTCGACGTTGGTGTCCAGGCGACGATCGCTCTTCAATTCCTTGAGGGCTTCCAGGGCGGCGGCTTCGACGCCTTCGGCGAAGGCGATCCGGTTCGAGCGGCCCTTCAGCTTTGCGACGGCGACTTTGAGCACGTTGGCGCGCGGATCGCGCACGCGATAGACGCGATGGCCGAAGCCCATCAGCCGCTCGCCGCGCTTGATGGCGTCGATCAGCCAGGCGCGGGCGTTGCCGAGCGTACCGATGGCATCCAGCATGTCGAGAACCGGGCCGGGGGCCCCGCCATGCAGCGGGCCTTTGAGCGCGCAGAGCGCGGCCACGACCGCGGAGGGAAGTCCTGCCGCCGTCGAAGCGACGACACGCGCTGTAAAAGTCGAGGCGTTCAAGCCGTGGTCGATGACCGCGACGAGATAGGTTTCGAAGGCGCGAACCTCTTCCGCGTCGCCTGCCTTGTCGCGGATCATACGCAAGACGTCGGCCGCGTGTGACATCGCCGGATTGGGCGCAATTGGTTCGAGACCTTGCGAGACGCGTGTTGCAAAGGCGGCGGCGACGCCGGCGGCCGCCAGCAGAGCAACGGGTTCTTCGGCGCGTTTGCCGTCCGGCATCGACGACAGCAACAGGCGCATGGCTTCGACGGCGCTCAAGCCACGTGTTTCGTTCTTCAGCGGCCGGAAACGATCGAATGCCCGAGCGCGCGCGTGCCCCAAGGGCGCCGCGAGTTCCGCAGTGGGCGCATCGGGGACAACGCCGTCCCACAGAAGCACGGTCGCTTCCTCGAACGTCGCATGGCCGGCCAGGTCTTCGAGATCGGATCCGCGGATGATCAATCGTCCGGCCTCGCCATCGACGTGGCTCAACACGGTTTCGGCGGCGACGACGTTGTCCAAGCCCGAACGCATGGCGATCTCCTCTTTCCAATCGGTCGAAAAGGTGGAATGGTGGCGCATCGTCGTCAATCTTGAATCAATATATCAATATGAAGCCTCAAAAGGGCGGAAAGCAGGCGCTCCGCAGACCGGATGCGCTGCTCGACGCGGCCGCGGCGGCCAAGGTGCTGGGGGTCAGCCGGGCGACGCTTTACGCGTATGTCAGCCGCGGTCTCGTTCGTTCGACGCCGCATCCGACAGTGCCGAAGGCGAGTTTGTACGTCGCCGCCGACATTCACGGTCTTGTCGCGCGCAAGGCGCGCATGCGCCGGCCGCGCGCGGCGGCGGCGACGGCGCTCGAGTTCGGCCTTCCTGTCCTGAAAACGCGGATCACGCATTTCGAGGACGATCGAATTTTCTATCGGGCGCAGGAGGCGCTTCCGTTTTCGCGGCGCGCGACGCTTGAAGAAGCGGCGCGGTTGCTTTGGGACATCGGCGACGCCGATCTATTCGCCGAGGCGCGCTTCGATCCGCGCGCCGTGCCGGGTTGGACCGAGGTTGCAACCCGATTCCTGCCGCCGCGTGCGCCGGATCGAGCGGCGACGCTGCTGCCGTTGTTGACGACGCGCGAGCCGCCGTCCGCCGGCAGACCGAGCACGCAGGCGTTCGACGCGGGGGCGCGGCTGGTCCAAGCGGTTGTGGCGGCCATCACCGGGATCAATCGGCCCATCGACGTGCCGATCCATGAAGCCGTCGCGCGGGCATGGAAGACGCCGAAGGCGGCCGACGCGATCCGCCGTGCGCTCGTCTTGCTCGCGGACCACGAATTGAATGCATCGACGTTTGCCGTGCGCGTCGTGGCGTCGACGGGCGCGCGGCTGACGCATTGCGTGCTGGCAGGGATTGCGGCTGTGAGCGGCCCGCTTCATGGCGGGGCAAGCGATCGCGTCCGGATGTTCTTGAGCGGGATCGAGCGGGCGGGCGATGCGGAAACCGCCGTCGCGGACCGGCTGCAGCACGGTGAGATGCTGCCGGGCTTCGGTCACTTCCTCTATCGCGACGGCGATCCGCGAGCGGTCGAGCTGTTTTCGGTCGTCGAGCCGGATGCGGTGATGTCAGGCGTTCTGGATGCCGCCCGTTCAATGGCTGGTGTCGAGCCCAATGTCGATTTCGCTTTGTTGGCCATCGAGCGCCGCTTTGGCTTGCCGGCGGGCGCGGCGCTGGCGCTGTTCGCCATGGGGCGGTCGGTCGGTTGGCTCGCGCACGTGTTCGAGCAGCGGGCGAGCGGACGTTTGATCCGGCCGCGGGCCGAGTTCGTTTTGGAGTAATGATGGTTCTTGTTGCGCGGGCCGCCGCGCGTCGGCGCTGCGCCAATAACGAAGCCACGTCGTGTCGTGGGGAAAGTGGCGGAATTACAGGCCGTTCTTGGCGCCGATCCTGCCCGCGCTCGCGCCGTGGGTCGCGGCGTTCGCCTACGAGCCGTCATAAACGCTTGGATTGCGGCGCAAAGGCCGATAGAAGCCCGCACTTCATGGCACGCAGACCTTCACGATCGGAGCACGGACCCAGCCAGCGGCAGCTGCGCGTGGCGGAGGAAATTCGCCATATCCTCGCACGCGTGTTGATGCGCGGCGATCTGCACGATCCGGCACTTGCCAACGTGTCAGTGACGGTGTCGGAGGTTCGCATCAGCCCGGATTTGAAGAACGCCACGGTGTTCGCAATTCCGCTCGCCGGTGCGCATGTCGACGAGGTGATGAAGGGGCTTAATCGTTCCGCGCCGTATTTGCGCTCGCAAGTGGGGCAGGCGCTTCAGTTGCGCTATGCCCCGGCGCTGACCTTCGTCGAGGACAAGTCCTACGACGAGGCGCACCACATCGACGAACTGCTGCGGTCCGAGAAGGTGGCACGGGACCTGAAGACGAATTCGGACGATGGCGAGGCGTAAGGGCGAGGCCATTCACGGCTGGCTCGTTCTCGATAAGCCGCTCGGCTTGACGTCGACGAAGGCCTTGTCGATCGCGCGCCGGTTGCTGAATGCGAACAAAGCCGGACATGCGGGTACGCTCGATCCGCTGGCGAGCGGCGTGCTGCCGCTTGCGTTCGGCGAGGCGACGAAGACGGTTCCGTATCTCGTCGAGGCGCGAAAGGCGTATCGCTTCACGATCGGTTGGGGCGCGGAAACGGCGACCGACGATGCGGAAGGCGACGTTGTTCGACGGAACGAGGCGCGTCCTTCCGTTGACGACATCGTTCGCGCGCTTCCGGCGTTCGTGGGTCGGATCATGCAAACGCCGCCCGCGTTTTCGGCTGTCAAAGTCGACGGCGAGCGCGCTTACGATTTGGCGCGCGACGGCGAGACCGTCGAACTCCAGGCGCGAGAAGCTCATATCCACCGGCTGGAGCTCGTCGACGTGCCGGATGCCGGCCACGGCGTGTTCGAAATGGTCTGCGGCAAAGGGACCTACGTGCGCGCCTTTGCCCGGGATTTGGGCCGGACTTTGGGCTGCCTCGGGCATGTACAGGCCCTGACGCGCCTGGCCGTCGGGCCGTTTCAGCTCAAAGCCGCGATTTCTCT
>QKCS01000372.1 GCA_003246795.1 Alphaproteobacteria bacterium | reverse complement strand
GGGCGGCCAAGGGCAGCGGCAACAGCGTCTCGCGCAGATCGGCATCGGCGACGACGCTGGCTTTGCCGAAGCGCGCATGGGCCCAGGCGGCGCCCACGGTGCCGGCGACGGCGGCGCGGGCGGTGAACCCCTGGGCGCGCAGGCGACGGACGACGTCCTTGCGCATGTCGTCCTCGCCGTCGAAGAGATGCGCGCAGCCGGTGATGTCGAGCATCATGCCGTCGGGTGGCGTGAGACCCACGAGCGGCGTGTAGCGGCCGAGCCAGTCGTTGATCGCTTCAGCCAAGCTTTGATCTGCGGCGTCGTCGGCGTGATCGACGACGAGCGAAGGATACATCGCGCGCGCGTCGGCGAGCGGCTGGCCCACTTTGAGGCCGAGCGATTCCGCCGCCCTGTTCATCGTGGCGAGGCGAAGCGCGCTCTTCACCTCGCGAACGATGACGCGCGGGTTAGACGGCCTTGGCGAAAGGCCGCGCTCGATGCGGTCGGTCGGCAAATGGGCGAGCCAGACCGCCAGATAGCGGCGCGATTGCGAATGTACGCTCATGGGACTGCCACTCAACGCGCCATTGGCCCGACGGGCCGAAGCGGTTTTTCACGAGGTCGAGATGAAAACTGGGACCGCCGATGCCGCCGAAGCGATCGGGGAGGCTCGGCGCCGCGGCGATCTGCCAACGCGTCGTCGCGGCGTTCGGTTCGATGCCGCTTGCGTGGCGCAGGACTAGTCCGAAGTTCAGACCTTCCTGTGCGGCGAGCGCGAGTCTGCGCGTCATCGTCAAATCGAGCACGCGGGTGTTGGCGGGAAACTCGGCGATGACGGCGGAGAAGCCGCGGCACTTCAACGCTTCGCCCATCGCCCACACGACGTCTTCGACGCGCGGCACGTGGAGATAGATGAGCGAGGCAGTGTCGAAGCCCGACAGTTTCAGGCCCGGCAGATAGGGGCGGCCGATCTCGGTCTGCGTGAAATCGTGCTGGATGTAGAGCGTGTGTTGGGTGGGGTGGCCGGCGCGTGCGGCGAGGCCGAAGGCGAAACCCGCGGCGGCGGTCAGGTCCTGCGCCGTGCGCGGCAGAAGCTCATGGATCGCGCCGCGCATGAGGCCGCCGCCCAGCGTTTCGTCGATCGCGCTCGCGCCCGTTTCGACGTGGACGCGGGCGCTGTCGCGGCGCTTGCCGGGGTAGGCCGCCTCGATCGCCGCGATGGCCTGTTTCAGGGATGCGACGCCTTCCGCCGCCAACGCGCTTGGCACGGGTCAACCTCAAGTGTTGAAAGTTGTTCCTATTTTGTTCTATGAAAAACCCGGGAGAACATTTTGTCAACTCCCGCGTGCAAATGGCAGGATTTCCAGGCTTTCGATCAGCGGTTCTCGGACGGCGGCAGCGGGCCGGTCAGGGCCACGAATTTCTTCGTGCGGGTGCGGGCCTCCGCGCGCTGGATTGGGGTCAAGCGTGCGGCCAGCATGCCCATCGCCGAATCCGCCGGTGGGTTGTCGAGATTGCCCTTCGTCTCGGGCAGGACCTCGGCGCTGTAGATCGCCGCCAGCTCGTACCACATGTACGCCTCGACCAGGTCGGTGCGCCCCGCCTCTCCCGTTTCGAGCATGATCGCAAAGTTGTACTGGGCGGGCCCGAAGCCGTATTTCGCCGACCATTCGTACCAGCGTGCCGCTTCGATCAGGTCCTGAGGCACGCCCATGCCGTTCTCGTGGATCGTGCCCAGATCCATCATCGAGCGCCGCTCGCCGCCCATAGCGGCTTGAAGATGGTATTTGCGCGCCTTTTCGTAATCACGCTGAACGACGCCGTACTTGCCGTCCATGTACTCGATGCCGAGCCGTCGCGCGGATTCAATGTCGCCTTGCGCCGCGTGCTCGGTCCACCAGGCGATCGCTTCGGGATACTGGCCGCGGCGATAGAGGTCTTCGCCTTCGGATCGCTGGGCTTGTTCGGCGGCGAAGCTCGCGGCTACGGGAAGAACGGCGGTAACACCGACGGCAAGAATCGCCAAACGCGCGATGAACATGATGGCTGAAACTCTTTTTCCAATTGTGGACCCGGAAATCTGCCGCGTCGTCACGCGAAAAGCCAGTGGCCGGTGTTTTGTGCGTTCTTTTCGCCGCGCTAGACTATGGCTTCGTTCAGGGGCGCGAAGATGAGCGGCAAAGCCACGATCTATCACAACCCAAAATGCGGCTCGTCGCGCACGGCACTCGCGCTCATTCGCGAGAAGGGGATCGAGCCAACGGTAATCGAGTATCTGAAGACGCCGCCGACGGCGGTCGAGCTGAAATCGCTGATCAAGCGTATGGGCGTGGCGCCGCGTGCGCTGTTGCGCACGAAAGAGGCACCCTATGCCGAACTTAAGCTCGACAACCCGAAGCTCGCCGATGATCGGATCATCGCCGCGATGGTCGCCCATCCGATCCTGATGAACCGTCCGATCGTGGTCACGGCCAAGGGCGTTAGGCTCGGGCGGCCGCCGGAGAGCGTGCTGGAGATTCTCTAGGGCTGGTTCTTGTAGACCTTGCCCTGCTTCATCACGAAACCGACAGATTTCAACACCGTCACGTCGGCAAGCGGATCGCCCGCGACGGCGATGATGTCGGCGCTCTTGCCGGGCTCGATCGTGCCGACTTGATCGGAGAGGCCGAGGAGGTCGGCGGCGCTGACCGTGGCGGCCGCGACGGCTTCGGCCGGCGTCATGCCGTGTTTGACCATCAGCTCGAACTCGTCGGCGTTGCGGCCGTGCATCGAAACGCCGGCGTCGGTGCCGAAGGCGATCTTCACGCCGCGGTCGTGGGCTAAACGGAACGCCTTGCCGGTGATGCCGATGCGCCATTCGATTTTCGCACGGACTTCAGGCGTGTAGGCGTCGGCGTTTCGCTTCATACGCTCGATGTACCCGTTCACCGTCGACAGCGTCGAGACGTAATAGGCGCCGGAGCGGACGAACAAGCGCGCCTCTTCGTCGGTCATCAGCGTGCCGTGCTCGACCGAGTCGGCCCCGGCGCGCAGTGCGAGCGCGATGCCGTCGGCGCCGTGCGCGTGAACGGCGATCTTGCGGCCGTAGAGGTGGGCCGTGTCGACGAGCGCCTTGACCTCGTCTTCGAACATCTGACGGCCCAGGCCCACGCTGATGCGGCTGTTCACGCCGCCGGTCGTCGCGATCTTGATGAGATCGACGCCGCGGCGGATTTGCATGCGCACGACACGACGACAGGACTCGACGCCGTCGCAAAGGTTGTCGTGGACGTCGAGTGCATCGGCGAGGTCATCGCGATAGCCGAGTGTTTGATCCATGTGGCCGGCGGTCGTCGAAATCGATGTGCCGGCGTCGAGGATGCGCGGGCCCGGCACCTTACCGGCGGCCACCGCGTCGCGCAGCGCCAACGTCACGCCGAAGCGGTCGCCGACGTTGCGGACGGTTGTGAAGCCCGCCTCCAACGTCGATCTTGCCGTCGCGAACGACGATCGTCGCGGGACCGCGCGGCGATTTTCCAGGCCGATCGAGTAATTTGCCCGCGTGGATCACCGTTATTTCAGCCGCGGTTGCGGCCGACACGCAGGCGAAAGCGACGAAAAGCCCGACAAGGATGCGCAACATGATTTTCCCCTCGATCCCTGCGGACACTACCGGCCAAGAGCGGTGGTCTCAAGCGGCGGCGGTTGCTGTAAGGTCAGCCCCGCCAAACATTGAGAGGTCGCCCATGAAAGCCGCCGTCTACTACGAGAACGGTCCGCCGTCCGTCCTGAAATACGAAGACGTCGAAGATCCGCCGGTCTACGCGCCCGGCGTGCTGATCAAGGTGGAGGCCGTCAGCATCGAGGGCGGGGACACGTTGAATCGGGCGGGCGGCCCGTTGATCACGACGCCGCACATCGTGGGCTATCAAGCGGCGGGAACGATCGTCGCGGTCGGCAAGGAGGTCACGCACCTCAAGGTCGGGCAGAAGGTCGTGACGGTGAATGCGTTTGGCAGTCATGCCGAATTGCGCTCCGTTCCCGCACGCAATGCGTGGCCGATTCCGGACGGGTTCGACATTCGCGAAGCCTCGGCCATTCCGGTGCCGTTCGGGACGGCGGACGATTGCCTGTTCGAATTCGGGCGGTTGAAGGCGGGCGAGACGGTGCTGATCCAGGCGGGGGCCGGCGCCGTCGGCATCGCCGCCATCCAGTTGGCGAAACGCGCTGGCGCGCGCGTGCTGGCGACGGCGTCGAGCGACGAGAAATTGGAGAAGTTGAAGCCGCTGGGCCTCGACCACGGCATCAACTACGCGAAGCAGGACGTCGTGCTGGAAGCAATGAAGCTGACCGACAACAAAGGCGTCGACCTCGTCGTCGACCCGGTCGGCGGATCGACGCTGCAGAAGAGCTTGCTGGCGCTCGGCCATCGCGGACGTGTGTCGATGGTGGGGCGCGCGGGACGCGAGCCGATGACCGTTGATGTGCAAAGCCTGATGGCGGGTAACCGTTCGCTGACCGGCGTGTTTCTGGGTGCGGAAATCATGACCGACCGCGTGCACAACATGATCCAGCGCCACATCGACGACGCGGCGAAAGGCAAGCTGAAGGTCGTGATCGACAAGACGTTTCCGCTCAAAGACGCGGCGGCGGCGCACGCGTACATCGAAAGCCGCAAGGCGGTTGGGCGCGTCTTGCTGATCCCGTGAGCGTCAGAACCGCCCGCCGGTCTTGAAGCGGCCGCCTTTGAAGCCGCCGCCGGTTTTGAAGCCGCCGATCTTGGGCATCTTCGAGGAGGGCAGGCGGAAGCGCGGGCTGCCGCCGCCCCAGCCCTTGCCCCAATCGGCGTCCCAGTCGCGGCGCTTGCGGTAGCCGCGTTCGAAGAGGCTCCAGAGCACGGCGCCTTGGATCGCACCACGGACGATGCCGCCGATCAGATCGCCGATCGCGTCATGACGGTCGAATTCGAATTGGCCCCAAGGTTGGTCGTATTGGTTGCGCCGGAACTTGTCGCGCACGCCTTCAAGTTCGCTACGCCTGCGGGCGATCTCGCGGGCTTCGTCGCGGATCTTGGCGACTTCGCCGTCCGACTTGGCGATGCCGTTTTGCGTCTGCTCGATCTCGCGGACGATGCGGTCGTCGTCGGGCGTTGGCGTCGCGCGGGCCTCGCGGATCATCGTCTGTAGGTCTTCGCGCGCGATCGCCTGGGTCAAGATCGCGAGTGCCTCGTCGTGTGCACGCCGGTCGCCTTCGTCGAGCAGTTTGCGGCGCTCTTCGTCCAATGCGGTTAGCGTGGCTTGCGATTTGTTCAGTGCGTCCGTCGCCGTCTTCAAGTCGGCTTGGGCCGTGCCGAGGGCGGTTTCGAGCGGAAGGATGCCGGCTTCCATCAGCGCGGTGCGTTCGATCTGTTCGAGCCTGCGGTCTTCTTCTTCTACGCGCTTGGCGAGTTCGCTCGCGTGCTCGCGCAGCCGCATCGGAATTTCGTTCAGCGACACGTAGTTCGGGCGCGCCGTGTCGTAGCCGACGAGCGCCGCGACCTTCCGGTCGAGATAGCGCACGAAATTGCCGACCTTGTAGTCCGCCGTGGCGAAGCGGCGGTTCCACAGATACATGAAGAGCGCATCGGCCTCGTACGGTTTGCGCTTCGCACCTAGGTCTGATTCCGATTGATCGGCCTTCGAGTCCGCGGCCTCGGCGATCTTCGTTGCATTGTCGACCTTGGTCTTTTGCGCGATCCAGGCCGCATCGCTTTCCATCTGCTTTTCGACCTGGGCTTGAAGCGCGCGGATTGGTTCGCCCGCAGCTTCGAGCGCTGCAGTCTTTGCGCGATAATCGGTTTCCGCCGTGACGACCGCCTTTTGCGCCTCGGCGTGGCGCGCCAAGAGCTGATCGAGCTTCGCCTTGTGGGCGCGCATGAGGTCGAGCGCGCGGCGTTCGGCGGCGTCGAGTTCGCCCACCGCCTCGTTGCGCACGAGATGATCAAGCCTAATCAGCGCCAAGGCGCGAAAGCTCTCGGCGAGCTGGACGCGCAGGCGCTCAGCCTCCTGCGCGGCGGAGCGCAGAACCTCGGCCAAACGATCTTCGTTCGCGCGGACTTCGTTGATCGCCTTTTCGACGGAGGACAGAGCTTCGCGGCCGGAGACGTACATCTATTCGTCCCACGACGTGATGGCGCCGCCGAGCACTGGCATGCGGTAGTGCGGTTCGAGTTCGCCGCGCTCTTTTTGACCCAGAATGCGGTCTTCGATGATTCCGTTGTCCAATTTGTCGTCGCGCACGTCGTTGTAGGTCTCTTCCGGCACGCGCACGCCCCAGGCATCGACGTTGTACGTGCGGCCGTCTTCTTCGTTCGTGATCGGCATGGTGAGCGCGCGGCCGTCGGCGCCGATCGCCTGCACGATGACGTAATAGTTGCGGCCGCCCCGGCTCGCGTCGTTGTACCGCCAGACGCCCGAAGCTTTGCCGGGAGCCGAGACGATGCGCAATTGGTAGACCTGGACGAGCTTGGCGCGGAGCGCCTCAAGTCCAACGATTGCGGTGCGCGCGCCCTCGGCGTCCTTGCGCGCAAGCGCGGCGCGTCCGTCGGAGACGAGTGCGTCGGCTCGCGTGCGCGCCACGTCCATGCGGGCTTCGCGGAGAACCATGTCGTAGGCGGTCTGCAACGATTTCGGCAACGTCTCGGCGAGTTCGACGCGCGCGGCCTCGGCGGCGCGTTCGGCCGGGGCAACGATGCCGTACTGGTAGCCACCCCAAAGGAGACCCGCGCCGAGGACGACGGCGACGAACAAGCCCACGATGCGGCCGCGATTGATCCAAACCAGCGCAAGCGTGCGCGCGAGGCTCGGCGGCGGGGGCGTGTAGACGAAGCGGCTTTCCCTCAGCGCCTTGATGCCTTCGTCGATCGCCCTGTCGGAGACATCGAGTCCCTGGCCGCGATAGATCTCGCGCAGCCGGTTGCGCAATGCGTCGTCGCGCTCGCCTTGGCCCAGCTCGCGTTCGACGAGAAGTTCGCGATGGCGGATCGTGTCGACCACGTCCATCGCGAGCATCAACTCGTCGAGCGTTTGCGGTTTGGCGGCGGGCGCCGCCGCGGGCGCGCCTGACATTAGAGGTTGAAGGCTTTCCCTTGCGCGACGAGGGCGGCGAGCCGACGCTTGCCGTCTTCGACGGCGTCACGGATTTCGCCGGAGTTCTGCGTCGCGAGCTTGCGCATCTCCTCGATGATGACCTGCGACTTCTCCTGGAAGTTCACGATCGAGTCGACGAGCTTCTTCACGGCGTCGGCGCGGATCGTGGGGCCGTAGCCGGCGCGGATCGCCGCCTCCTGCACCTTGTCGCCGATTTCGGAGAGCACTTCGATCGACTTCGACACGCCTTCCTTCATCGCGTTCACGGTTTCGGTCGACTCGTGCAGGCCAAACATGCCGGTGAAGGAGGCCTTGAGCGCGGTCAGGACCGTGTCGTTGGTCGAGAAGAAGCTCACGGCTTGGGCGTAGATGCGCTCCTTCGCGCTGGTCGTTTGCATCAGGCGCGCCATGATGACTTCGGACGTGTTGTAGCCGATGGTCAAATTGTCGGAGAGATCCTTCGCGATTTGGTAGCGCTTGTCCTCGTCCTGCGTCTGGCGCAGGACCTCATCACGGATGAGTTCGAGTTTCGCGCGCTCAGCCGGTTCCGTGCCCTGGAAATTCGCGACCGCTCCTGCCGCGTCGTTCAGTTTCTTCTTCGCCTCATCGAGCTTCCATTCGGCTTTCTTCAGCACTTCGAGGGCCATGACCTCGGCCTGCTTCAGCGCACCGCGGAAGTCGCGATAGGATTC
>QKCS01000225.1 GCA_003246795.1 Alphaproteobacteria bacterium | reverse complement strand
CCGTCGACGATGAACTCGACCGTGCCTGCGCCCTGATAGCCGATCGCCTTGGCGCACTTGACCGCGGCCTCCCCCATCGCCCGCCGCACGTCCCCCCGCATACCCGGCGCCGGTGCTTCCTCGATCACCTTCTGATGGCGCCGCTGCAGCGAGCAATCGCGCTCGAACAGATGCACGACGTTGCCATGCGAATCCGCGAAGACCTGGATCTCGATATGACGCGGCGCCGTGACGTACTTCTCGACCAGCACGCGCGCGTCCCCGAACGCCGTCTTCGCCTCGCGCTGCGCGCCTTCGAGCGCCTTGGCGAAGTCGCCCGCCTTGTCGACGCGCCGCATGCCTTTGCCGCCGCCGCCCGCGACCGGCTTGATCAACACGGGAAAGCCGACGCGCTCGGCCTCCTTGGCCAGATGTTTCGCCGACTGATCGTCGCCGTGATAGCCGGGCACGACCGGCACGCCCGCCTTCGCCATCATCGCCTTGGCGGCGTCCTTCAGACCCATGGCGCGGATCGCCTTGGGCGGCGGGCCGATGAAGACGAGTCCCGCCTTCGCGCAGGCTTCGGCGAATTCGGCGTTTTCCGACAGGAAGCCATAGCCCGGATGCACGGCCTTCGCGCCGCTCGTCTGCGCCGCTTCGAGAATGGCCGTGACGTTCAGATAGCTTTCGCGCGCGGGTGCGGGCCCGATGTGCGCCGCGGCATCGGCCATCGCGACATGCGGCGCGCCGGCATCGGCGTCCGAATAAACCGCAACCGTCTTGATCCCCAGGCGCTTGGCCGTGCGAATGACGCGGCAAGCGATCTCGCCGCGATTGGCGATCAGAAGCGTGGCGAACATCAATGCTGATCCGGATAGTTGTCGTAGTGGATTTCGGTAACTACCGGGTTCCTCTTCTTGCCACTGCGAGGATAGGGTCTGACGTCTGGCGCTTCGTCGGGAAAGAATCCCTCTTCTTCGAGCCAATACAACGTCATTTTCCAGGCAGTGTCTGCGTCCGGCGCCCAAACGAAGGCAGTAGCATAAGATCTGATGGTCCGGCCATATCGTCGATGCGTGGCGGATCAAAGCCACCGTCAACGATGATTTTGAAATGCTCCATCGAAGCGATCACGTCCGCCGACACAGGCCGTTGTGAATTTGCCTACTCGGCCCACTTCGGTTTGCGCTTTTCGAGAAAGGCCGAAAGCCCCTCCTTCGCTTCATCGGACGATCGCCGCTCGGCGATGCGCCGCGCCGTGTCGGAGATGACATGGTGGTCGATCGGCTTGCCCGCGACCGCCGCGATCAACTCCTTCGCCGCGTTGATGGCGCCCGGCGCGCAGCTGAAGATCTGTTTAACCAAGCGCTCGGATTCCTTGGCCAGCGCGTCATTGTCCTCGACAACGATGTGCACGAGGCCGAGCGCGAGGGCCGTCGCCGCGTCGAACCGCTCGGCGGTTAGGAAGTACCGATGCGCCGCCCGGGGACCGATCGCGCGGATCACGTAAGGCGAGATCACGGCCGGGATGATGCCGAGCCTCACCTCCGACAGGGCAAACGAGGCCGTCTTAGTCGCGATCGCCATGTCGCAGGCCGAAAGGATGCCGCACCCGCCCGCCATCGCCGCGCCGTGCACCAGCGCGATCGTCACCTGCGGCAGCGTGGCGAGCTTGTGCAGCATGCCCGCCATGTCGCCCGCGTCTTCGCGGTTGTCGCCCTTCGTGTAGTCGGCCGCCGCCCGCATCCAGGCGAGATCGGCGCCGGCGGAGAACGAGGGCCCCGCCCCCTGGATCATGACGACGCGCACGTGATCTGCGCCGCGCAACTCCTCGAAGACGCCGGATAGCGCGTTGATCACGTCCGGATTGAAGGCGTTGTGCACCTTCGGCCGGTTCAGGGTGACGACGGCGACGCCGGCGCGCGTCGAGTCGAGCAGAACCACGTTCTCGTCTGGGCTCATCGTTTGGGCCTTCGCTTGGGACAGGCGGCCCGAAACAGGGCCAGGTTACGGCCAAAGCACCTACACCACCGGCGCGCGAATGACAAAACGGCGGCGGTGACCCGCCGCCGCAATCCCGATCGCGAGAAACGGCGCTAGTGCCCGCCCCTCAAAACCGTCCGCTTCACGATGTAGAAAAGCGTAATGACGATCAGAAAGCCTGCGTAGAGGGCGATCAGACTCTGCCAGTAGGAGCTCTCGACGATCGGCGGAAGTCTGAAGGCCGCGTTGTTCGCGATGACCGGAATCATGACTTGAGCAAGAACGTAGAAGACGACCGCGCCGAGCGCGACCACGAAGATGCGGCTGTACTTCCCCAGGAAGTAGGCCGCGATGATCGCGATCAGGAGGCCCAGGACGCCGTTGACGTCATGGAATCCGACGCGAAAGTACTCCCAAAGCCAGTCGATGTAGGGCTGCACGATTGTCATCACGTTTCTCCCTTCCCGCTTGCCGCCGCGGCGCTAGCGAGTTCAAGCCTAGACCAGGCCATCCGTCTTCGCACGGCCAAGGGCGGTTCCATGCTGCTTGAAACGCGATTCCACGGGTCCTGGTTTCGCCCACCAGGTGAACAACGGCACAAAATAAGGGGGGCGGCCTCGAGAAGCCGCCCCCCTCTGTGATCCAGACCGCCGGTCTCAGAACTTCGCCCGTGCCCCGACGAAGACCGTACGGCCGAGCAAATCGTAGGCCGATGACGTGCCGTTGCCGGTCAGCGCGTAAGGCAGCTCTTCGTTGAACGCATTGTTCACGCCGACATAGACCTCGCTCTGGTGCCCCGTGAACTCTTCGAGCTGATAGGTGAACACGAAGTCGTGGTACCAGACCGCCTCGACATAGGCCGGGAAGAAGTGTTCCGGGCTGCTGGAACCCTGCGCGAAGCGCGACACCTGATCCTCGTAGCGGCTGCGCCAAGTCAGGCGGAACGGGCCGTTGTCGTAGGTCGTGTTGGTGATGAACGACCACTCCGGATCGCCGATCTCGCCCTCTTCGATGTTCTCGTTCGTCGGATCGCTTTGGAACGCGAAGAAGCGAAGCGATTCGACGTAGTTGGCCACGACCGTCGTCGCGATCCGCCCGCCGAGTTCCGCGAAGAACGGATCGACGTCGCCCAGCACGTCGTCGACGTCGAAGGCGTAACTGAACTGGATGTCGACGCCTTTCGTGTCCAACGCCGAAGCATTGACGAACGTGCGTTCGATGAACGTCACGTCGTGGGTGACCGGATCGCGCATGTGCAGGTTACAGAATGCCGGATCCGGCGCGCCCGTGGCGTCGACGCAGTTGTCGAGGATCGCCTGCGGGTTGATGAACGAAATCGCGTCGTCGATTTCGATCCGGTAGTAGTCGACGGTGAGCGACATGTTCTTGATCCAGCGCGGCTGGATGATCACGCCCAGCGTCCACGTCTCGGCCGTTTCCGGCGTTAGATTGGGATTGCCGCTGGCCGACATGGGCACGCCGATATTGTCCTGCGCGTCGAAGCCGGGCGGCACGCCCAGCGCCGCACAGTTCGCGGGGCGATCGGGATCGTCGTTGATCATCGTGCGCGTCGCATCTGAATCAACGCGCGTCGCGAACCAATCACAGGCCAGTTGTCGATGCGATCGCGATCCAGTTCGCCATGTCCCCGAAATTCATAAGCGACCAGTCCAGTTCACGGGAACGTGAGCGCCGGAAACTCCGACTCAGCGCGGCCAGTTTCCCCTGACGGCGCGCATGCGCACTTTGCGCGCACCGCAGTGCTTCTTGCGGACCTCGTTCGAGCACCGGCGCGGCGCGAGATCCTTGTCGAGGCAGAACCACATCTCGGCCAGTTCGCCGCGACGGCACGTGGCCGCCAAATCGTCCGCGCGGAAAGTTGCGTTGACCTCAAGAAACGCCGCACGCACGTCTTCCGGCGTCGTCGCGGTCTCGTGCGACAACGCGCGGAAGGCCGCCGGAATCTCGATCGCCTCGAACGCCTTGGCGGCCGCCGCGAAATACGCGCGCTGGCTCGAGTTCGAGCACGTGCCGTGCCGGTCCCACTCATGTTGGATGAGACGTCGCGACGGCGAGATCTCAAGCATCTCGCGCATGATGTCGTCTGCAACGGTACCCGGATCGGTGGACATGCAATATTCCGGATAGCTCTTCTCGCGCTGGGGCCACAGGCCATGCAGCACGAAACCGTAGGGCCGCCCCGACCGGCACTGCAGATCGTCGTCGCGCCCGCGCCCGTCTTCGCCCGCGCAATGCGTCGGCGACCAGGACAGAACGAGGATGTAGTAGTCGAAAGCGACGCGTTCGCCGGATCGCGCTAGCGCCGCTTCGTCCGGCGCCGAAACGTCCCGCTCCGGCCAGAACGTCGACAACAAGACCAGGATCGCAATACCGGCCACGACCTGAAGAAGGCGTCGCTCGTTCACAGCGAATAGCCGCCGTCCATCACGACGGCCGCGCCCGTCAGCATGCCGCTCGCATCGGAAAGCAGATGCGCGACCTGCGCCGCCACTTCGTCCGCGCTCGCATAGCGTCCCAAGGGCGTGGCCATTGCGGCCATCGCTTGAAACGCCGCCGCCTCCGACCCGTGCTGCGCGACCAAGTCTTGGAAAAACGGCATCTCGCGCCAGATCGGCGTTTCGACGCCGCCGGGCAGGATCGCGTTGACGCGAATGCGATCCGGCGCGCCCTCCTTCGCCGCGACCTTTGCAAGCTGCACGGCGGCCGCTTTCGAAGCCCCGTAAGCCGCGACACCAGGTTCGGCTTTGACGCCGGACACCGACGACACGACGACAATCGCCCCGCCCCGTCCGCCGGCCTTGATCAAGGGTATCGCACACTTCAGTGTCAGGAACACACCGTCCAGATTGGCCGCCATCACCTTGCGCCAGCGCTCGAACGGAAACGCGGCGATCGGCCCCGCGTCCGAAATCCCCGCATTGGCCACCGCATAGTCGAGCCGCCCGAACCGCTCTAGGACTGCCGCCGCGGTCGCGCGCCACGCCGTTTCATCGGCGACGTCATGAACGCGTTGGAGCACAACGCCGGAAAGCGAAGTCGCGACGGTGGCAAGCCCCGCCGCATCGCGATCGACGAGCGCGAGTACCGTGCCGTCGGCCGCAAGTCGCTTGGCCGTCGCGGCACCGATACCCGACGCGGCGCCAGTGATCAGCGCAACACGAATCTTGCCGTCGCGGGTTTCACTCACATCCGGAACACCCCGAACTGCGTGCGCGGAATCGGCGCGTTCAACGTCGCCGACAACGCCAGCGCCAGCACGCGACGCGTCTCGGACGGCGCGATGATGCCATCGTCCCATAGCCGCGCCGTCGCGAAGTACGGATTCCCTTCTTCCTCATAGCGCGCGCGGATCGGCGCCTTGAAGGCGTCTTCGTCCGTCTTGCTCCATTTTTCGCCGCGCGCCTCCATACCGTCGCGCTTCACCTGCGCCAGTACGCTCGCCGCCTGTTCGCCGCCCATGACGGAGATGCGCGCGTTCGGCCATGAGAACAGGAACCGCGGCCCGTAGGCGCGCCCGCACATGCCGTAGTTGCCCGCGCCGTACGACCCGCCGATGATCAGCGTGATCTTCGGCACCTGCGCGCAGGCGACGGCGGTCACCATCTTCGCGCCGTCCTTGGCGATGCCGCCCGCCTCATACTTCGCGCCGACCATGAAGCCCGAGATGTTCTGCAGGAAGAGCAGCGGGATCCCGCGCTGGCACGCGAGCTCGATGAAGTGCGCGGCCTTGAGCGCCGATTCCGAAAACAGAATCCCGTTGTTGGCGAGGATCGCGACCGGCATCCCCCAGACATGCGCGAACCCACAGACGAGCGTCGTGCCGTAGAGCTTCTTGAACTCGTCGAACACCGAGCCGTCGACAAGACGCGCGATCACTTCCCGCACGTCGTATTGCGTGGCGAGCGATTGCGGCACGATGCCGTCGAGTTCGGCGATGTCGTAAAGCGGATCGACCGGATCGCGCAGAACGACCTCAGGGCTCTTCGCGCGATTCAGCGTGGTGACGATCCGCCGCGCGCGCGCGAGGGCGTGCGCATCGTCCTGCGCGTAGTGATCGGTGACGCCCGACTTGCGCGAATGCGTGTCGGCGCCGCCGAGCTCCTCCGCGGTCACAACCTCGCCCGTCGCGGCTTTCACCAGCGGCGGCCCGCCTAAGAAGATCGTGCCCTGGTTCTTGACGATGATCGTCTCGTCCGACATCGCCGGCACATAGGCGCCGCCCGCCGTGCACGAGCCCATCACGACGGCGATCTGCGGAATGCCCATCGCCGACATGTTGGCCTGATTGAAGAAGATGCGGCCGAAGTGCTCTCGGTCGGGAAAGATCTCGGCCTGGTTGGGCAGATTCGCGCCGCCCGAGTCGACGAGATAGATGCACGGCAGCCGGTTCTCGCGCGCGATCTCCTGCGCCCTGAGATGCTTCTTCACCGTGACGGGATAATAGGTCCCGCCCTTGATCGTCGCGTCGTTGCAGACGATCACGCACTCCTGCCCCTCGACGCGCCCGATGCCCGTGATGATCGAGGCGGCGTGGATATCGTCGTCGTACATGCCGCAAGCGGCCAGCGGCGACAGCTCCAGAAACGGTGTCCCCGGATCGAGCAGACGGTTGACGCGCTCCCGCGGCAGCAGCTTGCCGCGTTCCACGTGCCGGACCCGCGAACGCTCGTCGCCGCCCTTGGCGGCCGCGCCGATGCGTTCGGCGAGTTCGGCCGTCAGTTTCGCCATCGCCGCGGCGTTGGCCTTGTACCGCTCGTCGCGCGTCGAGATCTCTGAGGTCAATCGGGACATGAGTGTTGTTCTTGTCGTGTGACGGAAGGAAACCGTACGGTGGCCGCAAACAAGCACGCCGAAGGCGCGACTTCAACGCGGGGACGCCGAAACCAATGGACGCCTTTCTGCACGACCTTTCGTGGGTTCCCCCGCTGCGCAGCGAATGGCTAACGTACGTCTTCAACGCCTTCACCTTTCTTGGTTATGCACAGTTCTTCCTGCTCTTCCTGCCGATCGGATTTTGGCTGTGCGGCCAGGCCATGTTCACGCGCCTGGCCATGCTCGTCGGCATCGTCGGACTCTCGAACACGTTGCTCAAGGATCTGTTCCAGGACCCGCGTCCGCCGATCGAATTCGCGCTCGATCCGCGCGTCGGCGATTCGTTCGGCTTCCCATCCGGTCACGCACAGATAGCAACGGCGATGTGGCTCTGGCTCGCCTACGAGATTCGGCGCGGCTGGGCCTGGGCGGTCGCGATCGTCATCGCGCTCGGCGTCGGGGCATCGCGCATCTATCTGGGCGTCCACGACCTCGAAGATATCCTCGGCGGCATCCTGCTCGGCCTGGCCACGATCGTCGTCTATCGCGGCCTCGTGTCCGACGCGTTGAAACCCTGGCACGATCTTCCTCTGGCGGTGCAAGCGGCCGGCATCGTTGCATTGGCCCCAATCCTCTACCTCGTATGGCCACGGGCAGAAGTGCCGGCATTGGTGCCGGGCCTCGTCGCCTTTATGGCGACGTGGTGGTTCGGCCAGGCGATCGAACGCGAACTCGTGAGATACGAACGTCACCCGCGCTGGCTCGTCGCCGTCCCGACGGCCGTCGCAAGCGCCGCGGTTTTGTTCTGGCTCTTCGGCGAGATCGGCGCGCAACTCAAGGCGCTCGCGATTCCGTCCGCCGTCGCGCTTGCCGTGCAGTTCGTGTTCATGTCGCTGTTTGCGACCGTTGCGGCCCCCGCCGTTTTCAGACTGCTCCGTCTAGCGAGACCGACTTAACGAGTTGCGTCTTTCCCGTCACACCGCGGCAATGTC
>QKCS01000051.1 GCA_003246795.1 Alphaproteobacteria bacterium | reverse complement strand
ACGGCCGGTTTCGTTGCCGCACGGGCGAACCGCCCTGATAAAAGGGGTGAGATGGCCCCCGATCTGAAACGCACCAGCAAGTTCCTGAGCCTGATTATGCGGCACGAACCCGCCAAATTCGGCGTTTCGTTGGACGCGGCCGGGTGGACGCCGGTCGAGACCCTTCTCGCCGCGTGCCGGCTGCATGGCCACGCGATCGACCGGACCACGCTCGAACGCGTTGTCGCGGAGAACGACAAGAAGCGGTTTTCCTTCGACGACACCGGCGAGCGTATTCGCGCCAACCAAGGTCATTCCGTCGATATCGAACTCGGCTACGCGCCCGCCGATCCGCCCGCACTGCTCTATCACGGCACGGCGATGCGGTTTGTCGAGGCCATTCGCGCCGAAGGCCTGAAGAAGATGGCGCGGCATCACGTGCATTTGTCGGCAAACGTGACGACGGCGCGCGCCGTCGGACAGCGGCACGGCGCGCCGGCCGTGCTCGTCATCGATGCGCGGGCGATGACCACCGAAGGCATCGCGTTCTTCGTTTCGACGAACCGGGTTTGGCTGGTCGAACACGTGCCGGCGCGCTTCATCACGTTTCCGGCTTGAACGGGCGGCGCTGGTCTAAGCGCCGCCCTTTCTCTTATCGACGGCGCCGCGAGAGAATCTCGAAGCGCCCGACCATGCCGAGGCCCGCGATGGCGAGACCGGCGGCGAGGCCGATCCAAACGCCAAAGCCTTCGAATCCCGCCCAGAACGCCAAACTCCAGGCGAGCGCAAAGCCGACGAGCCAATAGCTCAGGCCCGCGATCCACATGGGCATTTGCGCGTCCTTCAGGCCACGCAGACTCATCTGGCCCGTCACCTGCAACGCGTCGAACAACTGGAAGATCGCCGCGATATAGAGGAACGGGATCGCCAGTTCGACCACGTCGGCGTTCGCCGGATCGGCGGTCGCCACATAGATGCCGGTCAGCGATTCCGGGATCAGCGCGATCACGACGGCGCAGCACGACATGAAGCCCGCACCACACAGGATTGCCGTGAAGCCCGCGCGACGCGCGCCTTCGACGTTCCCGCCGCCGGCAAAAAGGCCGACGCGCACGGTGGCGGCCAAGCCGATGCCGAGCGGCACCATGAACGTGATCGAGCCGACGTTCATCGCGATCTGATGGGCCGCGACCGAGGCCGCGCCGAAGATGCCCATCATCAACGTGGCGCTGTTGAACAGCATCGCCTCGAAGATCATCGACATACCCATGGGCCCGCCCAAGCGGAACACCTCGGCGAACTTGGCGCGGTCGAGACGCCAGAAGCGGTGCAGAAGGTGGTATTTCTTGAACGACGGCACGACCAGGAAGACGCAGAGCAAAGCGAAGAACGAGAACGCAAAGGCGATCGCGCTCGCGATGCCGGCACCCCAGACGCCCAGGGCGGGCGCACCGAAGTGGCCGTAGATCAGCGTGTAGTTCATGGCGATGTTGACGAGCAGCGTCGCGACGGAAATCGCCAACACCGCGCCTTGCCGCCCGATCGCCGCCGCGAAATTCCGCAGCACGCCGAAGCCGAGCGAAAACGGCAGCCCTAAGGCGACGGCGTGAACCCAAGGTTCCGCCGCCGCCGCGATCTGAGGGTCTTGGCCCAACATCATCAGCACCGGTCGCGCCCAGATCAGCAACACCATGAGCGGGACGCACAAGAGCATGGTCGCCCACACACCCATGCGCACGGCCGCGCGCACGCGCGCGCGATCGTTGGGATGGGCGCCGAGGATCTGGGCGACGATCGGCGACACCGCCATCACGGGGCCGTAGCCCACGAGCCAGGCGAAATAGAACATCACCGCGCCGATGCTGACCGCGGCGAGCGCCTCCTTGCCCAACTCGCCCACCATGATAACGTCGGCGGTGAGCGAGCCGATTTGCGCCAGCTGCATCGCGATCAGCGGTGCGGCGAGCTTCAACAGAGCGCGCGATTCGTCGATCCAGGGCTTCAGCATTTCGCGTCTTGCTGCCCGGTCTGCGGCGGGATCGAAATAGGTTGTCATAGTCTTCAACATGGATCAGCTCTTTGTCTTGCCCGGCCGTCTTCCGCACTCGGATCGGAGGAATCGCTGGCAAAACAAAACCCCTCCGGAGCGGGCTCGGGAGGGGTGGCAAACGTCGGCCTTTTCGGCGTCAGACGCTAATCCATGGCTCCCTCGCGAGCCGAGTCGTCGTTGCAGCGCGGCGTCGGAAACCCGACACGCCGCCGCTCAACGGATGTGATGAACACAGCTGTTTTCATCAGGATCGGTTGGCTCGCTAAGGACTCGCGAAGCCCCATGCCTCGCGATTGGGTCAGGGTGGTACGCGCGGGATCGAATGAAGTCAAGTCATGGGAGGTATTCGTCCGCCGCTCCTTCGCGATGGTGTGACGCGGAAAAGACAGAGCGGCTCTCGATGCGATAGATTGATTTCCCGGCGCAGCGTTTGAAAGAAACAAAAGCAATGACGAAGCGAGTCGAACAGCCGGGCGCCCAATTCGCTGGTGTCGCTCGACCGGCGATATGCGGTTTCGCACCTTTCCCCGCGTGCGGGCGAACGCATGCTCGACGCGGGCTGCGGGACGGGCGCAAATCTGCGCGCGACTGCAAAGGCCGGCGCGGCGCCCGTCGGGCTCGATTTCTCGATGGGCATGTTGCGCACTGCCAAGCACGCCGTGCCGGACGCCGCGCTCGCGCAAGCCGATCTGAACAACAACTTTCCGCTCAAGCGCGATGTGTTCGACGGCTTGCTGTGTTCGCTTGTGTCGGAGCACCTGACGAACCTCAGAACGTTTTTCGACGAGGCCTTTGCCGTGCTGAAGCGTGGCGGACGGTTCGTGTTCTCGGCGTTTCATCCGGACATCGCGTCAGCGGGAGTCGAGGCGAACTTCGAACAGGACGGCGTCGAGTACCGGCTGGGCGCCGAACCGTATTCGGTCGACGACTATCTCAACCGGATGGATGACACCGGATTTCGCGACATCAGCACTCGCGCGTATGCGGTGGACGAGCGTCTGGTCGCCGAGATTCCCTGGGCGGTGAAGTATCTTGGGCGTCCGCTGCTGCTCGTCGTCGACGCCGCGCGGCCGTAAGGCGTGCGGCCGCGGCGCGCGGCCTCGCAACCTTCAGCTTAGTCGTTGCTCTCCCGCGGGCCGTGGCCTGCGGCGCGTTCGACGAGCGCGGTGTCGAACAGTTCCGCGTAGGACGTGCACTTGCCGTCCTTCATCGTCACGAGGTCGATCTTCTGAAGCTTGACGTGGCCGCCCGTGCGTTTGTGCACGGTCTCGACGTCGACAAGCACGGCAAAGCGATTGTCGCCGTGCACGAAGACCTCGCGCAACTCGTGCTTCACGATATCCCATTCGGCGCGCGTCTTCGTGAAGTAGGCGCACGCCCGTCTTGCCGTGCCATTCCCCGGCCGACGGCAGCGCGTGCGGATCGCCGGGCGACATCCACACGACGTCGTCGGAGAGCACTGCATAGATGTCGTTGATGTTGCCTACGCTGTAGACACGATGCGCATCGCGCAGGGCTTTTTCATTGAGACTCATTTGCCGTCTCCTTCGTTTTCCCCGCGGCCCCGACGATACGCTCTTTGCGATGCCAAATCTCGCGCAATCGTTTGCACGCGCAGCGCGAAATTCGTGCAACGGCTAGAGGCTGTCTTCGAATGCTTGGCGCAACTTTCGACCGCCGGGTTCGCCCCGGAGCACGCAAACGGGACAACCGCACGGTTTGATGCCGTTCGCGCCCGGAAAGTGGCGCCAGCCAATGACACCGCGGAGATTGCGGATTGCGTGGATGTCCTTCGCGCCGATCGGACGAAGAACCTCGACTTCGAGTCCAAGAGTGTCGGCCGTGCGGACGAGCGCCGAAGCGTTGGCGGCGGTCATCAGGTGCTTCGGTTCTTTGAAGCGACCGACGCGCACGGTTTCATTGTCGGGGATGCGAAAATAGACGCCGACCATGCGTTGGCACGACCACTTCTGCAGCTCGCGCGTCCATTGATGCGTCATCATAAAATTGGGAACGACGGGCATGGCGAAAAGCGATCGCCATGCCCGCCCAGGCTTGAGACCCGCGCGCTTGATCGCACGGGCCTTTTCTGCGGTCGTCACGTGAACGAACATCGCCATCGGCTCAGCCCTTCACGCACACGATCTGGCGCAACGTGTGGACCACTTCGACCAGGTCGGACTGCGCGGCCATGACGGCGTCGATGTCCTTGTAGGCCATCGGCGTTTCGTCGATCACGCCCGAGTCCTTGCGGCACTCGACGTGGGCCGTGGCCCGCACGTGGTCTTCGAGCGTGAAGCGTTCCTTCGCCGCCGAGCGCGACATCGCGCGGCCTGCGCCGTGCGAACACGATTCGAACGAGTCCGGATTGCCCTTGCCCCGCACGATGAACGAGCGCGCGCCCATCGAACCCGGGATGATGCCGAGTTCGCCTTTGCCGGCGCGCACCGCGCCCTTGCGCGTGACCCAGACGCGTTCGCCGAAGTGCTCCTCCCGCTCCACGTAGTTGTGGTGACAGTTCACCGCCACGTCGAGCGTTTCGAGGTCTGGCCACGTCTCGCGAAGGACGGCGATGACCGCCGCCATCATCACGTCGCGGTTCGAACGCGCGTAGTCCTGGGCCCAGCCGACCGCTTCGACGTAGTCGTTGAAGGCCTGCGTATGCTCGCCCAACCACGCGAGATCGCGATCCGCGAGCTTCAGGCCCGCCTTCTCGACCTCCTCCTTCGCTCTTCCGATGAAGTAGGTGCCGATGCGGTTGCCGACGTTGCGCGAGCCCGAGTGCAGCATCACCCATACCCGGTCCGCCTCGTCGAGGCAGAGTTCGATGAAGTGGTTGCCGCCGCCGAGCGTGCCGATTTGAAGCGCCGCCGACTTCTTTTCGGAAATCTTCGGATGCTTCGCCTCGATCGCCTCCCAGCCGCGCTTGTGGCGCGAATACCAGGCGGACTCGGCCCGGCGCGGGACCTGCTTGTGCGAGGCCTGGCCGACCGGGATCACGCTTTCGATGGCCGAGCGGACGGCCTTCAGCCCATCCGGCATTTGCGCCGCGGTGACGTTCGTCATCACGGCCGCCATGCCGCAGCCGATGTCGACGCCGACCGCGGCCGGGATGATCGCGCCCTTGGTCGGGATTACCGAGCCCACGGTCGCGCCGCGGCCCAAGTGCACGTCCGGCATGACGGCCACGTGGCCGTGGATGAACGGCAGTTCGGCGATGTTGCGCAACTGCTTGCGCGCTTCCGGCTCGACCGGAACGCCGTTGGTCCACGCCTTGATCGGCGCGCCCTTCGATTCGATTTCTTCGTGCATGACACGCACTCTCTCTGAAAGAAAATAGATGTCACCCCGGAGCCAGGCGAGCCCGAATGCGAATACATTCGGTGCGCGAGCCTTGCATCCGGGACCCAGGGTCAACCCGCCAACGTGTGGGACGTGGCCCTGGGTCCCGGACAGTAAGGCGCGTTGCCCAACTGCTTTGCAGTTGGAAGCGCCTAACTTCCGGGATGACGGTGAGTGGTTTACTTCTCCTGCGCGATGATCCAGTCGATCACCGCTTCGGAGAACCCGTCGACGCAGGTCCAATCGCCGGCGCCCACGCCGTTTCGGTACGACGCCACGTTGATCATGTAGCCGTCGCCTTTGGGCGCCGGCACCTTGTCGTGCGACTGTTCGTCGGTGATGACGATCAAGCGCGTGCCTTTGCGATCGACTTCGGCGACCGCCTTGCCGAGATAGGTTCCGCCGTGCGGCTGGCTCTGCACGATCGCGTCGCGCAGGGCGAAGCCGCGGCGCGGCGGCACCTTCTTCACGATGTTGGAGAACGTGAAGATCTCGACGTCCTCGCAGATCTCGCGCGCGAGAACGGCAAGGCCGCAGGCGGCGTCGATGCGCATCATCTCCGAGCGCGCCGACATGGCCACGCCCATCGAACCCGACACGTCGACGAGGATGCGCGTTTCGCCCTCGAGCTTCTCGTGACCCTCGAGCGAGCGGAACATCGCCTTCTCGAGTTCGGGTTCGAAGTCGGGCGCGTAGCGCGCCGCGGCGACGAAGCGGTACGGCAGCACGCGGTCGGCGCGCATGACTTCGAGCGCTTTCGCGATCGTCTTCTTCGGGACGCCCGCGCCCAACATGCCGCGAAGGTTGCGCAGGAGCGCCAAGGCGCCCAGCTTCTTCTCGGCGATCAGGCGTTCGAACGTGTCCTTCTTCGACGCGCCGGCTGAGAGGTTGACCTCCCACGTGTCGGGCGATTCCAGCGTACCATCGACGAGTTCCTTCCAGACTTTCGCCTGTTCGCCGGTCGCCGGTTTGGCGTGCGTCAGGAACAAAACGTCGCGCAGGCGTACCGGGCCGTCGCGGTCGTACTTCGCGAGCTGATAGGCGTCGAACTTCGCGAACGCTTTCGCCAGGCCCTTCTTCACCTGCGCGGGCATCGGGCGCCTCTTGCGCTGCTGCTGCAGGCCGATGACGTCGGACCAGTAGATGGCCAGAAATTCCGTCATCTCGTCCGGGCGCTGGATCACGCGTTCGAGCGTCGACGCCACCAGCGGGCGGTGCTTTTCGCTCGCCGCCATCGCGCGGATCAGAAGCAGCGGCGCGTGGCGCAGCTTCATCTTTTCGCGCGCGTCAATCGCGATTTGCGCCACCGTTTCCGGTTCGACCTTCGGCACCAGCGCCTGGATACGGTCGCCGATCGCCTCGCCGTCTTCGTAGAATTGATCCTCCCAGAGCATGCAGTTCATCACCGAACGGCGGAGCTGCGCCTCCGGGCCGAATGCGCGCGCCGGCGCGCCCTCGTGCGTGCGCGCTTTCTTCTTGCGCTTGAAGATATTGAGTTTGGCCATCGGCGCGCTCTCCTTGGGTTGGGTAATTTTGATCCATCGCGGGCGCGAGGGGAACAGGCGATCTCTGAGCCCGCCCCTTGGTCTCATCATCCGCGGGGCGGAGGCGTCTTACCGTTTCGACCACAGGCCCAAAGGTGGTGGACCCGACGGGACTCGAACCCGCATCTCCCGGTTTCAAGCCGAAGGAACAGACATCTTCACCACCTGCGCGACCGCGATGGAACTGAAGAAGGCGGGGAACGTTCGACACTGTACGTTTGCCGCTCTACCGCTGAGCTACGGGTGCGCAATTGGTTGCACCCGGCGGGACTCGAACCCGCGACCTGCCGTCTATGGAACGAAGTAACAGATGTCTTCACCACCGCCATTCGAGAAGAAGGATCCGGGGAACGTTCGAGACTGAACTGCCCTTCTTCAGGGCTGCGTGCGCTCTACCGATGAGCTAGGCCAGCATGGCAGACCGAGGGAATCGAACCCTCTGCCTCACGCGCTGCGAAGTATCAGATCTCTTCACCACCGGATTGGGGTTGTCGGGGAACGTTCGAGGCTGGACCGGTGCCGAAGCACCAACTCGGCGCGTCTACCATTCCGCCACGGCCGAAAAGTCCGGCCAACGGGAGTCGAACCCGCACTGCTTTCGCAACCGAGTCCCGAAGTAACAGCGCTCTTCACCACCGACAATTTCGAGAAAGTCAGAGCTGGGGAACAGGCGAGACTGCGACCGCCCTTTCGGGCGTCCGATGCTCTGCCGCTGAGCTACGCGCTTTCGCGCGGCGAGGACTCGAACCTCGCGGCCGTCGGATTAAGAAGTAGCAGGTCTCTTCACCACCAGCTTTTTGTTCGCCGCAGTCCGGGCTCGAGCCGGCCACCCAAGAAGCTCGCGCGAGGGGACGCACGAGCGAAGACTCGATCGCTGGGAGTTGAGGGGACACGAGAGTCTG